>RGYU01000059.1 GCA_010031885.1 Chlamydiota bacterium
TGACAAGGGGTGAAGTGACAAAAAGAATATGGGCCTACATCAAAGAACACGACTTACAGGACCCTAAAAATAAAAAAATGATCGTTCCTGATAAAGTGCTTCAGCCAATTTTGGGAAAAGAACCAGTGCATATGCTAAAATTGGCAACTGCTTTAACCCGACATTTTGTTTAAAAGCAAACTAGATAATAATTAAAATTTGAAAAAAGCTCCTATTTTTTTGGGAGCTTTTCATTTTCATTTTTTGATTTTTGCATCCTTTAAGCTACGTTCTTGAGATTGCTTTTAATTCAAAAGTATGAGATAATCTACTCACCTTACGCACTGGTAGCTCAGTTGGATAGAGCGCATGGCTACGAACCATGAGGTCTGGGGTTCGAATCCCTACCAGTGCATTTTCTTTTATGCAGATCATAGACAAAATTCTAGGGCCGCTCGAGACAAGAACAATTTTACTTATTTGTCCAACTACTTTTGAATCCATTCTGATCGACCCCTCCTTTTATAGTCACCACTATTTTGCCCCTATTTTAGAAGAAAAAAACTTTTTGTTAAAAAAAGTTTATCTCACCCACTCCCATTACGATCATATTGTCGATATCGCAAAATTCCATCAAATGGGGATCGATATTTTTGTCCATTTGCTTGACAGTCAGAATGTCATCGCGCCAGGGTCAGACGGTTTGCGTGCGCTCAAGGCAATCGAGGGGGTTAGTAATCCTAAATTTTTTAAAGAGGGGGATGTCATCCGATTCGGTCAAATAAAAGGGGTTGTGCTGGAAACGCCAGGGCATAGCCCCGGATCGTGCTGCTTTTATTTTCCTGACCACCACGTGCTTATCAGTGGGGATACCCTATTTAAAGGGGGCATCGGGCGCCTTGATTTGCCGACTGCCGAACCGGATAAAATGGGTGTATCCTTGGATAAAATCAAAAAATTGCCAAAAAATACTATTATTTATCCAGGGCATGGACCAAAAACTACTATACAGGAGGAATTATGACGTCACTTATTGGTCATGAAGCACCAAATTTTGTTGCCCAGGCGGTAAAAAACGGGGATATTATCGATGTACAGCTTAAAGATTATCGTGGAAAATTTGTTGTCCTTTTGTTTTATCCCTTAGACTTTACCTTTGTATGTCCTACAGAGCTTCTAGCTTTTCAAGAAAAAATCAAACATTTTCAAGATCGCAATTGTGAAATTTTGGCGATATCTGTCGATAGCGTTTATACACATCGAGCATGGTGGAATCATGAGTTGAAAGCGGTATCTTTTCCAATTGTAAGTGACATTACAAAAACGATCTGCTTAAATTACAGCACACTAATCGACAAAGGGATCTCGCTAAGGGGTACATACATCATCGATGCTGATGGCCTAGTACAGCACATGGCAGTAAATAACTTGGGGATAGGTCGGGGAGTTGAGGAGGTACTTCGCCTTGTTGATGCAATTCAGTACCACAAATCTCACGGTGAGGTATGCCCGGCAAATTGGCACTCGGGTGACAGGGGAATCATACCTAAGTAAAATCTTATTTCTGTTTGAACCCTATTTAAAAACGCAATAATATGTCATTTTAAATGGGGTTTTTTCGAAGATGAACTTTGCAAAGTTCTTATTTTTTTTACTCTGCATTTCTTATGGACTGGAATCTAAAAAACCTCCCCCAAAAAAAGTTCTAGAAATTTGTATGCCTCCGTCCCAATTGGGAAATTGGTTTTTCTCTATTGCTGCTGCTCATGGAATTTTATGGGATGGTTTTGACACAATAAATCTTTTCCATACCAATCTTTTCCACCACGAGGAATACAAAAAACATTTCTTTCATAAAATCAGATTTACTCCGAGTTCTGAAAGAGTTTGGAGAAAATCTGTGGTTTTAGATACCTCTGTCAATCCACATGATTATGTACCTGTACCATCTGTCGATCGTCTAGTCTTAGCAGGGTACTTCCAAAATTTAAACTATTTTGATCACCACAAGGATCGACTTTTGGAACTCTTTTCTCCTTTGAAAGAGGATATGGATTACATACAAACGAAATATCCTTGGTTTTTTGAAACACAAGAGCTTTGTTGTATCCATTTCCGTAACAACATTCAAGAGGTTGGATTTAAAACAATTTTTTTTACCCCTGACACAGAGTATTTTGAAAAAGCGATGGCCTACTTTCCCCAAAATACCCTTTTTGTTGTCATCTCCGATACTATTGAAATTGCCAAGCAAATCATGCCTCGGACGAAAAAAATTGTTTTCATCGAGAAAGAACCTTTTTGGATCGATTTCAATCTGTTGCGATTTGCTAAAAATTTGATTATTTCTAATTCGACATTCAGCTGGTGGGCAGCTTATTTGAATCCTCATCAAGATAAAATCATCATTCGTCCTAATTTTTGGTTAGAAACGCATAAAGATATCTTTTGTCCCAAAGAGTGGATCAAGGTCTATTCCACTCCGGTAAATTTGAGATACAAAACTGTAGAAGAGTGGCTAAGTAGTAAAGGCTAAAGCAGCAACTCTTCGATTCTCAATAATTGATTGTATTTACAGATCCGTTCTCCGCGCGCGGGGGCTCCCGATTTGATCTGGTTGACACCCAGGCTTACGCAAAGATCGGAGATGAAAGTATCCTCAGTCTCACCGGATCGATGAGAGAACATGACACCGTAGCCATTTTCTTGAGCAAGTTTGACCGTTTCTATTGTCTCTGTGAGTGTACCGATCTGATTGGGTTTAATCAAAATTGCATTTGCCAAACCACGCTTTATTCCAAATTCAAGACGTTTGGGATTCGTTACAAAAAGATCATCTCCAACTAATTGAATTTGTGAGCCTAAACGGTCTGTGAGTTCATGCCATCCATCAAAATCATCCTCTTTACAGCCATCCTCGATGCTGATGATAGGAAACCTCTCGACAAGCTCAACATACTCGTCTATCAAGTGTTCTGTTTTTTTGATTTCATTGGCTGCCACATCCATGGCAATCATGATGTCGATTCCACTGCGATATCCAGCAGTTTCGATCGCTTCCACAATCAACTCTAGAGCCTCTTTATTGGATTGGATATTTGGGGCAAATCCCCCCTCATCCCCAACATTAGTGGAAAGCTTTCGCTTGTGCAGAATTTTTTTTAAAGTATGGTATACCTCAGCGCCAGCACGCAAATTTTCAGAAAACAGCTCTTTTCTGGGTGAGATCATGAATTCTTGGAAATCGAGTCGGTTATCAGCATGCTTTCCGCCATTGATAATATTAAAAAAAGGGAAGGGTAGCTTGTGTGGAATAGATCCGCCAAGATAGCGAAATAAAGGTAGACGATAGTAATCGGCAGAGGCTCTTGCGCACGCCAGGGAAATCGCCAGAGTCGCGTTTGCACCCATGCGATGTTTTTTTTCAGTACCATCTACTTCATTAAGGATTCGATCTATGGTAGATTGCTCGGATGCTGGGTGCCCTTTTACAGCCTGATATAGATCAGTGCGAACATTTTCCAGTGCCCGCAAAACCCCTTTCCCTAAAAAACGGGTTTGATCATCATCTCGCAGCTCCATCGCCTCATAGGACCCCGTTGATGCTCCTGAAGGGACAGAAGCTCTTCCAATGTGGCCGCTTTCTAAAATCACGTCAACTTCTACCGTTGGGTTTCCTCTTGAGTCGAGAATTTCTCGTGCGAGTACTTTGGAAATACGATCACTCATAATCTTGTTTCACCCCTTCGATCAGGCTTAGGTAAGAATTGTATCTTGTCCAGGCTATTTTCCCTTTTTCTACCGCCTTTTTCACCATACAATCAGGTTCATGGGTATGGCTGCAGGGAGAAAAAGCACATTTTTTTCCGGTTTTATGGATCTCTATAAATAACGGTTCAATCTCTTTTTTTTCTAGGCCAAAAAGGCCGAAGCTTTTGATTCCGGGAGTATCAATACAATATCCGCCTGATTTTAAGGGAATCAATAAGGAGGCTGTTGTGGTATGAGACCCTTTTTCAGTTTTTGCCATTACCTCCTGCACACGATAATTGCCTTGAACAATTTTATTGATGATAGAGGTTTTACCCACACCCGATTGGCCTGTAAATACATTAGTATGCCCCTTCATGATGTCTTTCAAATCATCGATGCCGTAATCGGTCATAGTACTGATTTTAACAACTGGAATTTTTAATTGTTCGTAAACAGCAACTAATTCATCAATATGTTGTTCATGGGGTAAATCTATTTTGTTGATCACCAAAACGGCCTTCATTTTTTGACGTAGACAAGCTGCTATGTAACGATCAATTAAATTTGGTTTGATATTTGGAAATGCAACAGAAACACAAATAAGGACCTGATCGACATTTGCAGCAATCAGCTGCTCTTTTCTTTGGCGCAAATGCTCTGCCCTCGACAAGGTTGTCGATCGTGGCTCCACCATCTCTATAATTTTTTTGTGTGGCTCAAAAAAAACAAAATCTCCAACACACACCAGATTTTTTTGCCTTGAACGCCCTTTTTTCAAAGATCCCTTCAATTCGCACAAAATTCCTTGGTTCTTATACTCAACCAAAACTCCTTCAGATCGTACGGATATCACACGCCCTCGTGGGGAGTTAGGTGCCTCAAATTCGATTTTTTTTTGATCAGTTTTTTTGTACTTTGAGCGGTCTTTCAAAGATTTGAGCTTGCGCTCTTGTCTTGTTTGTCTCTTTTTTTGGCTAAATTTTTCTTCAAAGTCCACGTGACCTGCCTAGAAAATAGAGAAAAATCGCTCCAGCCTGAGCCACATTTAAAGATTCTGTGGGGGGCATCATAGGGATTTTTACAGTTTGAATGATTGATTTTAAGTTTTTTTGTATTCCCTGTCCCTCGTTTCCTAAAATTAAAGCAAAGGTGGACGGAGGAGTGAAATCCTCAATACAAATGCCCTCCATGTCGGCCCCGATCAGAGGAATTTCAAGGGCTTGCAGCTCTGAGAAAGAGCCTATAAACATAGGGATGCGAAACACAGCTCCCATGGAGGATCGGATGACCTTCTCATTGAAAGGATCTACCCCCTGGTCTAAAAAAAAGAGCGAATCGAAGCCAAAGGCTTCCATGCTACGGATCAAAGTCCCAACATTTCCTGGATCTTGTAGTCGATCCAGCACAAGGATACGCCCTTTTTTGGGGGCTATAAATGGGGGGGTTGCACAAAGGGCGATCATCCGATCAGAAGAGCTGACACCGGTAATTCTCTCAAATATTTCTTGATTGATTAAAAACGTTTCTTTTGCAGGGATTTTTTGGTATGGGTCAAGAGTAAATAGCGTATCGATTGGTACATGACGTGAGATTTCCTCAATGAGGTGGTCTTTGAAGATCACGCATAGTCCCGTTTCTTGGCGAAAAGAGCTCTGTTTTTTGAGCTTAAGGGCTTTTTGTACTATCGGATTTTTTACGCTTGTAAGGTGAATCATGAATGTAGAACATGATACAGATTCAAGAATTACGATGAAAGGCTCGCTTGCGATGCGTGTCTTTATTACCTCGTTTGTCTTTCTGGTTGTTCCATTAATTTTTTACACCGCCCTTACCTATAAGACCGAGTATGACCGGGCTCTGAACCAGGTTTATGCAAATCTAGAGATATCTCTTGATGACCATGTTAAATTTATAACAGAAATTACCGATTTGCAGATTCATTACCTGGATGCGCTTTACGAGATTGTACTGAGTAAGCCAGGTGAGGACATCAATAATGTTTTAGGATCTTTTGTCACAAGTGAGGAAATTTCTTCCATTCTGTATTTAAAAACAGATCCCACCGGTCTAATCTGTATCGCTTCCAGCGTACCCGACCTTGTGGGTAAAAATTTTGAAGGGGAGATCGATTTAAATAAAATTGATACTTTAAATCGAAGATCCTTCATAGCACGAGATTCCAAGGGGGCCTATGCCCTTTATCTTATCCGTTTGATCAAGGATAAAAAGTCTAATGTAATTACTGGAGCGGTTGCTTTATCAACCTCTATGCCCCTTTTGTTGAAGGAGCTGACCGGATTCGGGACAATCCGTTATTTAGAGACAACCCTGTTATCAATGAATGGGGATGTTTTAGCTACTACCTACCAAAATTGGGTTGGAAAGACATTTTTAGTGCACAAAAATAATCAGCTCGACCTATCGGGAGCCATTCCCCGTGTCGCAGCAAATGAGGTCATCTTGCTATCGAATTTGGAATCGGGCTACGAATTTACATTTTTGGATCAGACCCGCCTTATGGTTTTGAAAACTGCAGGAAAACTTCCCATCATGATTGCATTGGATGTCCCAAAACAGATTTTTATCCAGCAGCTTAAAAACTACTTCACCTCTTTAGGATCTTTACTGCTATTTATTCTTGTTTTGGGGGGTGGGGCTACCTTTTTGTTGACCCTAAGGATATCTCGCCCTTTGACTCAGCTTTGCGGAGTGATGAAGGATGGGGAAGATGGTCATTTGGAGACTAGGTATGATTTTGATAAATGGGGTTTTGAAGTCAATCTTGTAGGCTCTTTATTTAATCGTCTTATGGACAAAATTCAGGCGATGATTCAAGAGATTCGCCTCGAGCGGACAGAAAAAGAGCGCTATGCAACCCAGATGATTTTGGCTCTTGAGATTCAAAAATCTTTACTGCCCACAAAAATTCAAATACCCAATTTGAAAATTGCCTCCTCCTATTTTCCAGCGATTGATGTTGCCGGGGATATTTTTGACTGTTTTGAGGTTTCTCCCAAGCGTATTTTGGTTATGTGCAGCGATGTTGCCGGAAAGGGGATACAGGCTTGCTTATACTCTTTAAGCTTTAGGGGTTTTTTACGAAGCGTATGCGTTTTTGAGAAGGATTTGGGTAAAATTGTCCAGCAGGTAAATGATTTATATCTCAAAGATACAGAAGAAAATTCCATGTTTGTTACAGCATGGGTAGGCATTTTGAATATTGAGACTCGCTTACTGGAATATGTATCTTGTGGCCATCCTCCAGCTCTTTTAAGAAGACATGATCAGCCGGTACAGCTTTTGGAGGGGGAGGGATTCCCTTTTGGAATACAAAAAATGGACACAGTCGACGTAAGAAAAGTACAACTGCAGCCTAAAGATCTTGTGATCGCCTATACCGACGGGGTAACTGAGGCGATGAATGAGGAGAAAAAACTATTTGGGATGGATCGTTTAACAACTGCAATTCGAAATATTGATATCGCATCGCCTGAGAATTTGATTGAGGATCTTTATCGACGTATAAAGGAATTTTCTGCCAAAGAACAATCTGATGATATCACAATTCTTGCATTTGAGGTGGACTAAAGATTGTCAGTCTCAAGAAAAAGGCGCCTCAAGATCTCCTGTTTATCTAAAAGTTTGTGC
>RGYU01000060.1 GCA_010031885.1 Chlamydiota bacterium
TACAACTTGCATGCCTCATCCACGCCGTCAGCATTCAATCTGAACCAAGATCAAATTCTCAGAAAATTATTTTAAAAAAAGTTTTGACTAGAGCATACTTGAGAAGTTGTTACACTTACTTTTGTAAGCTCTACACAACATTCTCACCGCTCGTCACTTCATTATTACTGTCACAGATCTTGCAGCTATCTCGCTGCTATTCTTCGACTTACACTCGCCGTGTTCGTTGAAGATGACAACACAATATCACTGGCGTTGATTTTAACGCAACATCTTTTGTTTTTTTTCGCTTGACCCCTCTAAAACACATATGAGAGAATGTTTTTATCTGCTGTGTAAAACGGGACACTTTTTCGATTTTCTAATGATTTATTCATGAAAACTTCACACAGTTTAAAAAACTATTTAATGCATCATGCTAGGGCCACTATATAATGAAAAAGGTTTTTGAAACGGGATCTATAAAAGAATTGTGGGGAGTAACTGCATCTTTAGCTATTAGCTACTTCTCTATGTTTGTAATGACGTTCGTTGATCGTGTGTTTTTGGCTGCATATTCGCAAGATGCTTTGCAAGCCTGCACAACTGCAGGAACACCGGCATGGGCCATTATATTTGCTGTAGTTACATTAATCTCAATGTCAGAAGTGATCATTGCACAAAGAAATGGAGCAGGCCAGTACACATCTCTTGGTTCTACGCCATGGCAAATGGTTTATTTATCGGTTCTTGTTTCCCCTTTCCTTTTTTACATTGCACCTACTCTTGCAGAGCTGATCCTTGATCCTACACCCTATAATAGGGAATGGTTTGTCTGGTCGATTTATTCCGCTCCTGCTTACTTTCTTTTAGCGGCCTTTACCGCTTTTTACGTTGGACAAGGCAAATCAAATATCATCAAATGGCTCGCTTTACTGGGAAATGCAGTCAATATCATTCTCGACTATTTTTTGATCTTTGGATACAAGGATATCATCCCATCCCTCGGCGTCAAAGGGGCGATTATTGCAACGGGGATGGGTACCTTTGTCCAGGCGCTCATTCTTTTCTCCATTTTCATGAGTAAAAAAAATAAGTTTGAGTTCGGCACTTGGAATTTTAAATTTGATAAGCAGCAATTCTATCAGATTGTAAAAATTGGTTTTCCGCCTGGAATTTTTATCCTTTTTGAAATTGCCGGCTGGGCCCTTTTCTATCACATGATGATTGCTCTCTCCCCATTACACATCACTACAGCCAACCTCGTTCAATCTATATTATTTCTCTATTTTTTCTTTGGATGTGGCCTTGAGAAGGGTGCTTCTGCGATTGCCGGAAATCTCATAGGGGCAAACAAAAAACATCTTTTATCTAATCTTGCACGCTCCGGTGTATGGCTTAGCTTTATTTATTTAATTTTTACAGGTCTTACGCTCTATCTCTTTGCGGACTTCTTAATTTTATATCTTGTGAACAAGGATTCGGTCGTTGTTGACATTCCAACACTTTCAAACGCAGTTAAGGCAGTCTTACCTCTTTTGGCTGTTTATATTCTTTTTGAAAATTTTCGATGGCTACTTGGGGGAATTCTGATCGCAGCAGGCGATACCTTTTTCATGATGCTTACCGGTTTTTTCTCCGTATGGATTTTCTTAATTTTACCAACGTATCTATTTGTCTATTTAACTCATGCCCACATTGTGTATGCATTCTGGGTCTGGCTGTTTTATAGCGTTTTGGCAACACTGCCTATCTATTTACGCTATCGCAGCTCAGGATGGAAAGAGCGAGCAAAACTTATTACAGATTCACCCCAACCAGACCCTATCTCTCTTGATATAATCTCAAACGAAGAAAATTGATGCCTTCTCATCATTTGACCACTCGCCTTTACCTTGCCCCTATGGAGGGGCTGGGTGCTATAGAATTTCGAAAGATGCTTGCAGCTATTGGAGGCTTTGATGAATGCTGTACCGAATTTATTCGCATTCCAACCAATCCCCATATCGCAAGTCTTATCAAGGAATTCAATCCTGATGCAACATCCCCAATCCCCCAAGCTGCACAACTCATGGGTGTGAACCCTGGCCATCTTGCTGAAGCTGCTTTTCTTTTAGCAGAAAAAGGGGCTCATAGGGTTGAGTTGAATTGTGGGTGCCCTTCAAATACTGTAACAGGCAAAGGGGCAGGCTCGAGTCTTTTAGATACGCCTGATCTTCTTTTTGAAATTTTGTACCAGATGTGTAAAAAATGCCCCGTGCCGGTTACTGCCAAACTAAGAATTGGTGTGGATGATGATCTAAATTTTATCAAAAACATCCACCTTGTTCAAGAAGCCGGTTGTAAAATGCTTACCTTACATGCGCGCACCAAAAAAGATGGGTATACCCACCCAGCAAGATGGGATTACATCAAAGAGGCAAAAAAGCAGCTTGATATTCCTATTTGTGGAAACGGAGATATTACAAGCGCTGAATCTGCAATCGATATGCTACAAAAAACAGGTTGCGACCATCTAATGATAGGCAGACAAGCGGCAAAAGATCCCCTCATTTTTCACCGGATCCAAAGCGCCTTAAAAAATATCCCCTTTGAGGAAAATTTCGCCTTGCTTTTAAGAGGAATTGACGTTTTTTTCTACGAGATCCTCAAAAGACACTCCCCTATGGGTTCCATAAAACAGCTTGCCAGCTACATTTTAAGCCAGAGCCCAGAGCTAAAAAAGGAGTTTTTAACCCAAACCTACCAAACACCTCATGAGGCAATAACCTCCCTTCGCACCGCGATCGATAAGCTTTTTATCGCCCAATCTTTAGGTCAAACTGCTTAAACAGAGTGTTTTGCGCCTTATCTTGTAATTATATTTATAAATAATTATTTTAAATATCAAAGAGGGGTTTTGTGCAGAAAGGGGTTCGACGTATAGTAATCCTTGGTGGTGGCTTTGGTGGCGTGTACACTGCTAAATATCTGCATAAGTTTTTAAAGGATTCTCCCGTAGAAATTTGTCTCGTAAACCGAGACAACTATATGACATTTCAACCCATGCTTGCAGAGGTCATTGGTGATGCATTAGGAGTTTACGACACTGTAAGTGCCCTTTCCTCTTTACTCCCTAAAACAACTCTTTATATCAATGAAATTGAAAAAATTGACCTAAAAGAAAAAAAGGTTTTTCTTGCCTGCCCTTTTAAGAAGCAGCACATCGTACTGGAATTTAACGAGCTGGTCTTAGCTTTGGGGAATTCTACCGATTTTATCCATTTGGACAATGGTGTAGCGCAACATGCTTTACGATTCAAAAATCTTTCGGATACGCTCATTTTGCGAAATCACATTATTAATGTGTTTGAAGCCGCCGCAACTGAGCGTGATCCGCTTCTACGGCAGGCCCTCCTAACATTTGTGATTGCCGGTGCCGGTTTTACTGGTACAGAAGTGGCTGCAGAAGTATGTGACTTTATCGCTAAAATGCTTAAAAAGATTCCTACGATAAAAAAACAAGAAATAAGAATTTATCTCGTCCATTCAAAAGACGTGATCCTGAATGAACTCTCCCCCTCTTTGGGGCTTTATGCGATGGAGCTTTTAAGAAAAAAAGGGGTAACGTTGCGTACTGGACTTAAAGTCGAGTCGGTCACACCACACCATGCTGTGCTTAGCAACCACGAAAAAATACCAAGTAAAACGGTGATCTCCACAGCACCCGCAAATTTAAACCTAGTTTTAGGGGCAACAAAAGATCTACCCGTTTCACATGATCGGGTAAAAACTCTTCCTAACCTCCAAGTCGAGGGATATGACCACGTCTGGGCTCTAGGGGATGCAGCACAAATCGTATTACCCAATGGGCACCTTGCCCCTCCGACCGCTCAATTTGCAGTGCGAGAAGCCAAGACTTTAGCTAAAAATATAGCGGCAAAATTGGCTCAAAAGCCTTTAGCAAATTTTGATTTTAAACCTTTAGGACTTTTAGCAGCACTTGGACACCGTAAGGCTGTTGGTGAACTTTTTGGATTCATAAAAATTTCAGGATTTCTTGCCTGGCTGATGTGGAGAGGAATTTACTGGTCTAAAATGCCGGGAATATCCAGGAAATTGAAAGTTTTATTTACTTGGCTGCTTGATTTGTTTATCCCCACTGAGCCAGTTGTCTTGAATGTACACTCTAAAAAGATGATGCATCATCTTCATTTTAAAGCATCGGAAATGGTTTTTGATCAAGGCGATTTAGCTGATTATTTATACATCATTTTAAAAGGGCGTGTAGCAATCATAAAAAAATTTGATCGTGACGGAGAGAAGATTCTTAAGGAATTAGAAGCTGGAAATTTTTTTGGTGAAATTGCCCTCACAAAAGACATTACACGAACTGCCAAAGTTGTCTGCATGGAGCCTACAGATCTGATTGCCATACCTAAAGAAGAGTTTTTGGTAATGAAAGATAATTTTTTAGATTTAGACAAGTTTTTGACAACGACCCAACAGGAACGTCTAATAGAATTAGAAAAGTTCAAAAAAAATTCCTAAACGGAATTCGGAACAAGATAGACAACCCCTCTGGGATCAATTTTAGCCTTGTCGGCAATGAGATTTTGGGGATTCTCTTTCGCAATTTTTGCAATAGGATTGAAATTAAGGGCTAGAGAGGGTGGATTTTTTCCGATCGCTATTGACTGGATAGTAGCTGCAAGAAAAGGCAATCCCATCTGAACAGCCTCTTTGATCCTTTTAGAATAAAGTTTAGGAGCATCTCGATGACGCACTAGATTTAGCATGACTGCGGGGACGTATTTGGTTGTTACCTTATTGTTCCATGAAAAAGCATCACGAATAAGCTCAATTTCCTCCTGTGGCAATTCAAATAAGGCGAGCTTTAAACATGCTGCTTCGTAGCTATTCGTAAACCGCATCATTGAACTTAATCTCAAAATTACATGATTTAAAATCCCCTCAGTACCAAGCCCTAAGGCTTTAGCCCTTTTTTCCAAAAAGTGATCCCATGCAGTTTTAGCTCCCAGAGATTTGATGTTCCAGCAAGCATCGTGAACATCTTTAAGCAGTTGGTGGGTAGTTTCAGTATAATTTAAAGAGGAACAGGGTTCGACATGGCCTTGAGCGCCAGCCACGTCACAAATATGTGCTATAAATGCAATGTCAAATAAGAGAGGGTTATCTAGAAAATTTGCCTCCTCAAGATTTTCAAAAAGCTCTAGTCCACCTTCAAAGTGGGCGATGTGACCAAAATGGGCTTGAGTGCTTAGCTTAAGTAAAACTTTTTTTGCATCTTCATGCAAATAATTGTAAGAAGGAAAAAGGGTCGGATTTTTGCTTGCAACCCGATGAAAAAAAAGATCAAGGTCACGTTCATGGATTCCAGCATCTCTTGCTATTTTACGCGCTCCGCGAGTTTTCCCAAGATCAGAAAAGATGATTAAGCATTCTAGAAGATTTGTTGCAGAATTTTTACAATTCATTTCAAGTGTTGAAAGCGTTTGATTGAAATACTTTTGAATTTCCAAAAACGTATGGTATTTGAGACGAAATTGTGGATCTTGCTTTGAGGTAAATAAAAGATAATCCCGATACTTTCCCTGGTAAAAGGTCTCAAACGCCTTCAATGTGAGAGCGGTTCGATCAAACTCCGGGTAGTAAGAGTCAAAAAGAATACATGATGGGCTGTATTCTGAAGAAATCCCCACATTTTCCTCGGTCACGTAGACATCCTTATCCGCAAGCCATAGTAACTCAGGATACTGTTGAGTCTTGCGTTTCAGCCAATCTTTTGAATATCCTGAAAAGACATTGATTAGATTTTCGTTTTTTATTTTTACCTTAGGTTTCAACCCCATCAAAAAAAGGGACAAACACAAAAGAATTAAATTTACGAACTTAACCATACCCCAGATTATACTTAAGAAAGGGATATCCCTAAAGGATTAAAGAGGACTTCAATCCCGTTTTCCTTGAAAGTGATCACAGATAAAATCAAAACCTCTTGGATCACCTCTTGATAATCAGCCTGCTCCATTTTTTTGGTAAAGCATTGAACTTGCACCTGCGGTGCGATACCGCTTAATAGGTTTAGGTGAACGGAGACAAGCTCCTTTTGCTCAATTGATGGGTGAGATTTTAATTTATGAATCAGCGCCTCAACGGCTTTGGGTGCCGACATTAATTTGCTTGGTTCAATATAAAAATTTCGCTCAATTTTTTTTGAGGTCATCTTAGAAACATTTTCTATCGATATTGTTAAGAATGTCGAATTAGGAACATACAGGGGTCTTTTTTCCTCAGTACGTAAGCGAGTTGATCGCCAACCAATATGCTCTACATATCCCTCAAAATTCTCATCCAAAGCCCGTATCTTGTCACCCAAGCTAAAGGGGCGATCTAACATTACAGTAAAACCACCAAAAAAATTTGCTAAAAGATCTTTTGCAGCAAAACTTACGCCTACACCTGCTGCGCCTCCAAAAGCTAAAATCCCCGATACTGGAATATGAAAAACGGGTAATAGCAATAAGATCGCAAAAACGGTAAGAAATACTCTACTGATTCTAGAAATTGCCCTTACAGAGGTGAGATCAAGATGGCTAAAAAGATATTTTCCAGAAGTAAATCTATTTTCCAATCCGTTGATAAATCTGTAGGCAGCCGAAACAAGAAAAAAGACAACGCCAACCTCGATCAAATAAATGGTAAAGCGTTGGAGAAATTCAATTTGATCCAGTAAAAAGACTATGAAAAGCCACCATATAAGGATGTAGATGGGAATTGCTATAGCCTCAACCAACACATTCTGACGCAATTTTAAATGGCGAAATACAAAATACCCAAAAAGGGTAAATAAAGCGCACAGAGCGGCAAGAGATAAAATAATAACAGCTTCAATACTCATAAATACTCCCTATCATCATACCGTTCAAAAAAATACCTTGCAACGATCAATTTTTTTCGTGTATGAACTAAAGAAGTGTTTTTAATCAAAAAATGAGGAAAGCATGATTAAGTTCATAAAGTGGGTATTTACCTGCGCTCTACTAGTCGGAGGCTTGAGCCTAGGACTAACCGGAGTAATCGGTGATGATTACAATCTATTAACCCTTCTTTTCGGAGATGGCATGTTTTACAGATTGGTGCTCATCATCATCGGGATCTCAGCCGTAGGTGAAATCTTATTTTGGTTCCTCACTGCAAGACCTTGGTCATGCTGTGACGACAAAAGAAAATAGTTTTTTCTAATTTTCTTCATGAGTTGGGCCTGAACAAATGTTCAGGCCTTTTTTTCTAGTTTTTCTAAAATCGTTTCCAACTGGAATTTTAACCGCATGTTTTTT
>RGYU01000007.1 GCA_010031885.1 Chlamydiota bacterium
TGCCAATTAAGCGCTCTTTTTCACTTTTTTTGTTAAAAACTGATCTCTTTAAAAACCCTTTATAGGGGCTTTAAGGGCCCTTTTTTTACCAAAACATGTGGTTTTGCATCTTTAAGTTCTGGTATGATGAACGGGCAAAAAAAACCCTCCTCTTTAGAAAGAATTTTTGATTGCACCTATTATCTTGAAAAGGTTAAAAGCTCGTGAGAAGAGGTATTTTAGGGCGGGATGTACTGAATATGTTAAATGTCCGCAAACTGAAGCAGGATTTTTCGCAAAATGTGCTGAAAGAGGGTAAAACCCTTTTTGATGAGAAGAAGGTGATGTCTGTCAAGATTCTTGAGCTTGACGACTCCAAAGTCCGTATCAGCGCAAAAGTCCTTGGTCAATATGACAACACTTATGAAAGTGTGATTGAAATTGACCGGATCGAATGCGAAATGATCGATTCCGATTGTGACTGCCCCTATCGCTATGATTGTCAGCATATCGCGGCCGTTCTTTATTATTTAGAAATTCATTTAGATGAGATCCTGGTCAACTTCAGCAGGGAAAATGATCTACAGACAAGCGACGATGTTTCTGTCCATCTTTTAGAAATTGTAAAAGAGGCTGCAGAAAAAGAGGAGATGCGTCAGGGTGTACAATTCCAGAAAGAGGTTTTGGAAGAATATCAACTGAGTGCAAAAATTCTTGCTGAATCTCCATTTTTCTTGCCAATTGAAGAGCGCACATATGATCGTGCTGAGCTTCAAATTATTTTTCAGCTCCCGGTAGAGCAAGAGGGGACTAAGCCGATTGTAGAAATGCAATTTGCCCTAAGACTGCCCTCAAGGTCGAAGCCTCTATTTATTTTGAACGTGAAAGATTTTATCGAGGGGATACGCCACGAGGAGTACCTTATCCTCTCTGGAAAACGGTATCTTTTTTCATTGGATTCATTTCCAAAAGAGCATCGAGGAATCGTGAGAATGATCATTGATTATTCCCGTTTCCACGATAAGGCTGTTACTGAAAAAGGGCAGCGTTCCGCTTATATAGAGGCAAAAACGTTCGGCTTGGTTCTTGCAGAATCCTACGCGATTGCGATGCAAGAGCTGGAGGGAAAGCGATCCGGTTTTTCACAAGAAGAATTTTTAAATTTACCATGTATCTATTTTGATACGATAGAGGAGCCTCTAAATTTTTCGGTGGCCCCTGTATCTTTCAATATGAATATTGAATACATAGATCCACCAGCATCAAAAGTATTGATCAATCCTACAATCATCGTCGATCAACAGCAGGTGATCTTGGAGGAGGTTCGTTTCTTCGAATGTGCATATCCAGGATTAATCCATAATAATGTCTATTATCGGTTTAAACCTGAGATCAAACGTGCCCACTTGCAGCATCTTTTTACTCTTCGTTCCATGACAGTTCCACATCCTCTTTTAGGAACATTTATTGAAAATGGTCTTGTGGAATTAGGGAAATTTTCCAAAATCACGCATGAGAAAGGGCGCCAATTCTACCCAACACTCCCGTTTGTTGGTACACTTAAGGCAATTTGTGATCTTTCCTACCTGGATGGAGAGCTTGAGGCCAATTTGTCATTTGACTATGGAACATTTACAGTACCCTCTTCTCATTTAAAATTAGCCTACGAGGAGGCTTGTCGTTTTGTACAGGATGTGGGTGTTTTGGCTAGAGATCTTGTGCATGAAGCTAAAATCTTAAGAGAGCTGTTTCAAGATTTTCAATTTCTTGAAGAAAGCGGCCATTTTATAGCACGCAGCGATAAAAAAATTATTGAGTTCATGACTGAGGTTGTCCCTAAGTTTAATACCACCGTTACCTTTAACTGCCCTCAAAATTTATTGGATCAGTTCATTTATGACAAAACTCGTTTTGGTCTAAATCTTGTCCATTTAGATCGTATGGATGCCTATATGATCGAGCTAAAAGTCGACGGAGATTTAAAGGGCGTAACAATGGACCGTTTATGGGAGTGTATACTCTCCAAAAGGGCTTTTTTGGAGCTTGAATCACCTAAAAATTCCCATAAAAAATCCGCGGAAAAAGTGCGGCAGATTCCTAAAATTTTGGTACTTAATCTTGAGGAGATGCAAAGTATTGCTCAACTTTTTGATGAGCTTGGAATTTTGCGCCTAGAGAATTACAAATTCGAGTGTCCTATCTGGTCCTTGGCCAATATAGATGCCTCCAATTTTGAGGGCCTACCAGTTGATGTTAAAATTTCAGACAAGCTTTTAGATATACGTCGGCAAATGCTGGGTGAAAAAACCTTGGATTTTACTCCAATACCCTCAGTTATAAAAGCTGAATTACGTGCTTATCAAAAAGATGGTGTCCATTGGTTAGAGAGGCTACGAGGCATGTATCTTTCGGGTATTCTCGCGGATGACATGGGATTGGGAAAAACATTACAGGCGATTACCTCCATTACACAAATGCATGCGCTCCATCCTGGGAGTACTACGATGATCATTTGTCCAACATCTCTTTTGTATAACTGGTATGAAGAATTCAAAAAATTCAATCCTGGATTTAAGGTTGCAGTCATTGATGGAATCCCGGGGCAGCGTAAACGTTTGATCAAAATGATTCGTGAATACGATGCTGTGATCACAACTTATAGTTTAATCCAGAAAGACATCGAACTTTATGAGGAATTTGTCTTTAAGTATGTGGTTTTGGATGAAGCTCAGCACATCAAAAACCGTGCAACCCGTAATGCCAAATCGGTAAAACAGATAAAGGCTGATCATCGATTGATCTTATCTGGAACCCCTATCGAGAACTCTTTAGATGAGCTTTGGAGCCTATTTGATTTCTTGATGCCCCGCTTTTTAGGATCCTATGATCGATTTATCGAGCGTTATATCCGCCCAACTGGAGAGGAGCTTACCCGCAACTTGCAATATCTGCGTAAAAAGGTAGCCCCATTTATCTTAAGAAGGATGAAGGCCGATGTTTTAGACGACCTACCCCCGGTCTCCGAAATCGTCTACCACACGCAGCTTACACCCGTTCAGCAGGAGCTTTACCGCTCCTACGCCGCATCCGCGAAAGACGAACTTACACGACTTGTGGAAAGAGATGGTTTTGACAAGGTACAGATTCACGTCCTTGCAACACTCACCCGCTTAAAGCAGATCTGCTGCCACCCAGGGATCTTTGCCAAAGAGCACCCGGAGCCTCAAGATTCTGCAAAGTACGAAATGTTGATGGAACTTCTCAACACCTTGATCGAAGGTGGCCACAAGACTGTCATTTTCTCACAGTACACTAAAATGTTACAAATCATCCGAAATGATTTACAGAAGGCGGGCATCCGCTTCTGCTATCTTGATGGTGCAAGCAAAAATAGATTGGATCTTGTGAAAGAATTCAATGAGGATGCGCACATACCAGTTTTCCTAGTATCCCTAAAGGCTGGTGGTACAGGTTTGAATCTTACTGGTGCAGATACGGTGATCCATTACGACATGTGGTGGAACCCCGCGGTACAAAGTCAGGCTACTGACCGCGTCCACCGATTGGGACAAGAAAGGAACGTATCAGTTTACAAACTCATTTCGAAAAACACGATCGAAGAAAAGATTGTTGAAATGCAAAATCGGAAGAAAGGGCTTGTTAAAAAGGTTGTCACTTGTGACGAAGAGGCGCTCTCCAAGCTCACATGGGAAGATGTTCTCGAACTCTTGGAAACCTAAAAAGTCTTCATTTTTCAATCGATGCAACAAACCAAGTAAATTTCTTTACTTGGTTTGTTTACTTGATGGTTTTATAATCCATTGTGCGACGTCTATTGAAGTTAAGGTTGGTAAATTCATTTTTTATTTTTTCTCAAGGCCAATGAGGCTTTTCAATTTTTGAAACAAATTTATCTTTTTTGATGTAGTTACTAAGTAGATTTGATTGATAAAAGATCCCCCCTGATCTGGAAAAACTTCTATGGATTCTGGTTTGTCCACAATAGATTCTCTTTTCTTAAAGATAACCTTTAGATCTTCTGAAATTTCATTCGACAGATCTGCATGAAGGGAGTTTTGACATAAATTGCATATTAAAAATAATTTAACCGCACCACATAATGGAAAGGTTTTAAACAAATTCAATGTCCCATCCTTTTGACGACGGTTTAATTTTTAAAAGTTCGTAATTTTTGACTTGCATTAAGGGTGGTACATCTAAAATAAAACACAATTCAAACAAAAGACGCCCATGGCCTACAATTAAAGGGTGTTGGTGAAAAGTTTGCGCAAGAGAGATACCTTTTATCATTCTTGTCCTAAAAGCAGCTCTTGGCTCTACACCTTTTTCATCTGTACACTGCGGATCTTCCAATTCTTTGCGCTCCAGAGAGTACATTTCTTCACTTGATATACCCTCAAGCTAACCCCAGTTACACTCAGAAAGCTCAGAAACAATTTGGAAGGATGCTTTTGGATGCACCTGGTGGATTAGTCGGGCTGTCTGAAGTGCACATGAAAGGGGACAAGTGACAATACAATCAATTCGCAAATTGGTACTCGATGAAGCAAAACTTTGCGCTTCCAAAACACCCTTTTCATTTAGAGGGATATCTTTTTGGCCTTGGCAGAGTTTTTTGTGGTTCCAATCAGTCTCTGCATGGCGCAAAGAAAAGAAATGCCTGGGTTCAATTTTACCTAGATTTTCTGAGGCATCTTTATTTTTCATAAAAAACCCCTTTAACAATCCATTTTTTCAAGGAGCCGACAATGAACAAATCGCTAAGTCATTAAGAATTTGTGTATATTAGGTAAAATCAGAGTAATCAAATTTAGATATCAATTCAAAGCAAATCAAGCTAGCAACTATCTTTTCTGACTTTTCTTCAAATAGAACCAACAAAAAAAGAGAAATTAAAGCTAAAAAATCAACAGAGGAACGAATTGGTATCTGTCGCATGGGGTGATTTACTTGTATAGGGGAGGAACTTGAAGAGATCATCTGTTTTATTGCATGAAACTCTATGGATCTTGAGGAGGGAAATTTAAGTGAAATCGAAAGGGCTCTAATTCATCAATTTATAGGTAATCTTGATCAAACAAGTATCTGTCTAAAGGACAAAAGGGAGCAATAAGGGAAAACTTGTTAAAATTGAAGACAAATTTTGTCTCTTTTGGTACGGTTATATTTTTAAAACAAAGACCTTTTAGGACCATCATGAACTCTACGCTAAAAAAGTATGAGCTGCTTTCCCAGATTGCAGATGCATTCCAGTCCAGATGGCAACGCCTTGCCAGCCTTTTTACAAGTGATATTGGTATCGACTTGGGGACGGCAAATACCCTTGTATACGTACGAGGTAAGGGAATCGTGTTGCAAGAACCTTCCGTTGTTGCGGTCGATTCGGTTTCTAACGAAGTTTTAGCGGTTGGTCAAAAAGCCAAGGCGATGTTAGGAAAAACACCTCGTAAAATCCATGCGGTAAGACCCATGAAGGATGGGGTAATCGCCGATTTTGAGATTGCTGAGGGAATGTTGAAAGAATTGATTCGTCGTGTAAATCCCTCTAGAACTTTTTTTCGCCCGCGTATTTTAATCGCTGTTCCCTCTGGAATCACCGGTGTGGAAAAACGGGCGGTTGAAGATTCGGCTATACGAGCCGGAGCCCAAGAGGTCATGCTGATTGAGGAACCGATGGCAGCTGCAATCGGCGTAGATCTGCCCGTGCATGAACCTTATGCAAGTATGATTGTCGACATCGGGGGTGGTACTACTGAAATAGCGATCATTTCTTTAGGCGGTATTGTAGAGTCAAAGTCGCTGCGTATCGGAGGTGACGAGTTTGATGAATGCATTATTAATTACATGCGCCGCACTTACAATTTGATGATTGGTCCAAGAACTGCTGAAGATATCAAAATTGCAATTGGTTCTGCGTATCCGCTAGGTGACAACGAATTGGAAATGGAAGTACGTGGTCGCGATCAGGTGGCTGGTTTGCCAATTACAAAAAGGATTAACTCAGTTGAGATTAGGGAGTGTCTTGCTGAGCCGATTCAGCAAATCATAGAAAGCATTCGGATGATCCTTGAAAAATGTCCACCCGAACTCTCTGCGGACCTTGTAGAGCGTGGAATTGTGCTTGCAGGGGGAGGCGCTTTAATCAAAGGCCTTGACAAGCATATCATCAAGGAGTGTGGTTTGCCTGTTATTGTGGCTCCAAATCCACTACTAGCGGTTTGTCTGGGTACAGGAAAAGCTCTTGAGCATTTGGATACGTTCAAAAAGCGTAGCTAGTTTAGTCACAAAGCTCGATTAAAAGAGGGACCAAAAGTCCCTCTTTTTTTTTGGTTAGGCGTTGATGTGTGCCCAGTTGATGTCAACGAGATCGGATAGGTCAAAAAAGTAATTCACCTCTTTCATCCCGTTCTCAGCGCTGTCAGATCCGTGAACCGCATTTTCACCGATGCTAGAGCCAAAACGCTTACGCACAGTACCCTCTTGTGCATGTGCTGGGTTTGTTGCACCAATAAAATCGCGATGCGCAGAAACCGCGTGCTTACCTTCGATTGCCATCACAACACAAGGGCCACTCATCATGAAACTTACAAGCTCTTCAAAGAAAGGGCGTTCTTTGTGAACTTCGTAAAAACCTTCCGCAGTTTTACGATCCATGTGGATAAGTTTAATCCCTCGGATTTTGAACGATGGATGTTTCTCGTACATAGAGAGAATTTCGCCTGCGTGACGTTTGCGAACTGCATCAGGTTTGATGATCGCAAGTGCCATTTCTGTTTCCATGGTAGACTCCTGGCTTTTATTGAAAGTTATGATGGATTCTAGTTGACCGAGACAAACCAGTTTTTTAAGTTTTTTGGGTCTAAAACTAAAATTTTCGTGCTTATTTTAACCCGAATCTTTGGTTTAGTCAAGCCAAAGCAAAAGTAGCAAACAGGAGATTTATTCTTGAAGGGGATGTCAATAAATAAGTTTTTTAAAAAATATTATTTGATAGAGAACTGGTTGCCAAGGTAAGACTGTAATACCTCCTGGTTAGAGCAAAGGTAATCCGGAGAGCCCTCGTGGGTAACAACCCCTTTTTGGACGAGGTAACAACGATTGGCTATTTTAAAGATTTCTCTTACATTATGATCTGTAATTAAAAAGCTGATCCCTTTTTTCGACAAATCTAAGATGAGCTCCTTGAGCTCTTCAATTGTAACAGGGTCGATTGCAGCAAACGGTTCATCGAGGAGGAGCAGTTGAGGATTTTGGATGAGTGTTCGGGCTATTTCCAATCTTCTGCGCTCCCCGCCTGAAAGGGTTGGAGACGGTTTTTTTCGCAAGTGGGTGAGCTTGAATTCCTCCAAAAGCATCTCGAGCCGCTCTTTTTTTAAAGCTTTCGACAGGGGCATTGTTTCTAGAATTACAATTAAGTTTTCTTCGACGCTCATCTGACGAAAAATCGAGGGTTCTTGAGCAAGGTATCCCATCCCCAGTTTAGCCCTTTGGTCTATAGAAATGCGAGTGATTGGCTGTTGATTCAACAGAATTTCACCCTGGTCGGGATCCTCTAAGCCCATAATCATGTAAAAAGCGGTGGTTTTTCCAGCCCCGTTAGGGCCCAAAAGCCCAACAATTTCACTTTTGTGAATTTCAATGCTGATATTTTGAACAACTAACCGGCCATTATACTCTTTAGAGAGCTTTTTCACGTTTAAAAGGGTCATAATCCTTTAAATTTAAATCTTCAACAATGCATTCAATAGGGCCTTCTATGGTTGCAGAATAACTCAATCCGGTTTTCTGGTAGCAGATTTTCTTGGCTTTGATCCAATTTTGCTGATTATCTTCCTGAAAAATTATAGGACTTTCTGAAAGCTCAAGGTACCCTTTTTTATAATCAATAAATGCCTTTTCTGAATGAATTGTTTTTTTTTCTTTTAGATCTCTTATAAAAACATTACCTTCCAAAAAAAGGCCGTTTTTTGGGTCAAAAGTCATCAAGTCTGCGCTGAAATCAAGGTAATCCAGATGCCCCTTAACTTTGTAGGAAACCTCTTTTTTTTGTGTGGTTTCGACCGCATCAGCTATCATGTCAAAATGGTTTGAAAAGTGGTAAGCCACACGCTCTAGTTTGTCTGCATGAAAAAACAAAACAGGTTTTTGATCAAGGCCGGCTGTGTAAAATCTCTCTTGCGATAAGGTGTTCAACAAAACATAAAATAATAGAAAAAACCAACAGCTCAGCGCTAAAACTTTTCTTGAAAACACAAAGGCTCTTTGGATCCAGATTCGTTTTCAAGATAAAAAGAATGGCATTCATGGTATAGCGTTAAAGCTTTTTTTAGCAAAGGCTCAAGCTTGTCTAAAGGGTATACAGTTGTAGAGTCACTTTTTGCATTTGCCGGATCATTGTGCGTCTCTAAAAAAAGCGCTTTTGCCCCTGCAGCTACGGCGGCTAAAGCCAATTGAGGTAAAAATTCGCGCTGTCCACCCGTAAACGAGCCCCCCTTTCCAGGAAGTTGCAAAGAGTGTGTCGCATCAAAGATTGTCGGGGCAAACGGGTTCATCATCGCAAAAGATCGCATATCAACCACAAGATTGTTGTATCCAAATGTAGTGCCTCTTTCTATTAAAAACACATGGTGATTGCCACTGTTATGACATTTTTGAATTGCCTGGGACATGTCAAGCGGAGCAATAAACTGCCCTTTTTTTATAGAAATGATCCGATTTGTCCTGGCCGC
This sequence comes from Chlamydiota bacterium, assembly GCA_010031885.1. Lineage (GTDB taxonomy): Bacteria > Chlamydiota > Chlamydiia > Chlamydiales > RGXB01 > RGXB01. The sequence goes on from RGYU01000007.1 coordinate 8,730, forward strand.
TTCAACAATCAAATCGGTTTGCCTGCATAGAAAAGCGGGGATTTGGAGAATATCTACAACTTCGCTTACCGGTTTTGCCTGGCTGTGCTCATGGATATCAGTGGTAAGCAAAAGATCAAAATAATTTTTAACCTTTTCTAAAATACGAAGGCCTTCTTCCATTCCAGGGCCGCGAAAGCTGTGAATGGATGTGCGATTCGCTTTGTCAAAACTTGCCTTGAAAACTACGGGTATACCCGTTTTTTCACTGATTGTTTTGATTTTATCGGCCATAAAAAGAGTGTGGTCCAGTGATTCTATCACGCAGGGGCCCAAAATCACAAAAAACTTATCTAAAAGTTTGGAATAGGTGGTACTAGACATAAAGACATTTTCGAGCATAACTTTACCCTTGCATTCGAATCAAGAGATTCTCTAATATGTAGGCGAAGAATAGATCTTTCAAGAGTTGTTCATTTAGCTTAAAAAGGGTTTTTTCTTAAACGGACCGATAGCTCAGCTGGATAGAGCAACTGCCTTCTAAGCAGTAGGTCGCAGGTTCGAGTCCTGCTCGGTTCATATTTATCTTCACAATCAGAGAGATTTTTTGGCTCTCTTCTCAGTTTCGCTTGTTCCTATCGACAAGAATTTGGGCCATAAACTATCTAGACAAAATGTCGACGAGTTAAATTATGTTGCACGTTTTTCAATCCCTTACCGAGTTTATCCTAAATCATGCGACTCCATGCTTTCTTCTGCATGAAGTCGTCAAACGATTAGAGGGGCATAAATCGGAAGGAATTCAAGTTTCCATTAGTGACTATGAGTTTTTTTTAAAACACCACAGCGGTCTTTCTTTGGATCGGCAAAAAGAAGTGCGTCAGAAAATTATGGGCCGAAAGGTTCCTCTTGAGACGGCGCAACTACTTTTTCCAGTAGCAGCGGGGGGGAGGCTTGAAGGATCATTAGTTGTAACAGCCCACATGAGTCCTGACATCGATACGGTTGTCTCTTCATTTAACGGGTGGATGGACGCATTTGAAATGGATGTGTCCACAGGATTGCATCGTTGGAACGTGCCCAACGATCCTGCTCAAATTCTTGAGGCCCAACTGCTGTTTTTAGATCGGTTCGGTTCTAAGTTTTTTTCAATTTTGTCAGATAACCGATCAAGCTTAACGCTTACATCGCTAGACCTTGCAACCACAGAGGGCTTAAGAATTCATCATCTTGCTGATCGTACACTTGATGTTGCACAAGAGGGGGGAAAGCACGCTTCAGTTGTCGTTGATGCTAACGGAAATTTTTGTGACGGATGGTTGCCTGAAGATATTGAAAAGGTGCGACTCGTTACTGACAGCCTCAACCACTGCTCGCGCTGGATTCAAAATGCCTTTTTTCAAGCAATGGTTTCCAAACAATCTGATCCTTTTAGCTTGCTGGAAAAAAGGTTTGAGGAACTAGAGCCGGTTATTGAGTTTTCAAAGAAAAGTAAATCCTATCTCAATATCTACCTTTCGGATGTTTTAGGGGTAGCAAAAGGATTGCAAGCTAGCATTTCCGATTTTATGTGTTCGATGGAACAACAGCACCAATTTGGGTTTGAATCTTTTTTAAACGCTTTCAAAGCTCATAAAAGCGGTCAAATTGCCGACCTCGAGCAGCTTTTCAATCTTCTTTCAGGTGCGTTCAAGGCACTTAGAGCACACGTTGATACGTTTGCAATCGCGCTTGATGTGAAGCGAAAAGTTTTTCATGAGAATCCCAGCAGTGTTCACCCTCAAACTACAATTGAAGAAATCAATTTGCGCCTTCAGGATCGCTCTGCAATTTTTGTTACAAGAGATAATAAAATTGAGGGGGTCATTTACGCCTCACTTTTAAGAAATCCGACCCAAGGGTTTGTCGCCTTAAGAGATTTTAGCAATCCTCATGAGATAGGTATTCCCCGATTTATGGAAGTTGCTTCAATTTTAGATCATCACAAAAGCGAGATTAAAACACATCGGGTGGCGACTATTTATGCAATGGATGTGCAATCTTCTAACGTTATCGGGGCCAAAATTGCGTTTGAGATCAATAAAAAACTAATCACTGATGGTCCAGCCGAAAAGGAGTTGGATCAAATTTTGCAACACTCAAGCATGAACACAACAGATACCCGACAGCTTAGAATCATGGAGCGTGCTTTAGAGGAGAGGATTGCACGGGCAATGAACCTTGGCTGGTGCGACTCGAAAAGAGAATCAAGCGATTACCAAATGTTTTTATACGCAATTTTAGATGACACCGACCTACTAGCAAAAAAAACGGCCATAGACCACGAAATAGTAGTAGAGCTTGTAAATCGTTTGATCTCTCTTGAGCAAAATAAAATTACAGAAGTTATTGATCCCACCTCTACCAAGCCACTTATCCAAAACCCAGAGCTATACCGGTTTTATAAAACGGTATACGGGCTCAAAGAAGCGGATGTGGAAAAAAGGATTCAGTCGTTGAAGATTTTCAATGATACTAAAAAGCAAAGCGGTGCACTTGTCAGTCAGCTCAAAATATATCCTAATAATATCAGAACTTTAAAACAAAATTATCATCAGGTCTCAACAGCTTGGAACCAACATAAAACGGAATTGCCTCTTAAAATTATGATGGTGACAACTGTTGAGGGTGCGGAAGATCTTTTTAAAGGGATTAAGCCAGCTCACCATCATCAAGATGAATTATGGCTAAGTGCGGTTGAATCAGATGAGGGTAGGGCTCAGCTTGGGTATTTTTTAATGACTTTTTTTGCCCTTCAGGTGAAAAAACAGATACAAGCACTTGTGCCAGCATCATCCAAACTCCTTTTTGAAGAAATTTCCATGGGTAAAATTCCATTCAAGGAACATTCAGATCCCTGGATTGTTCTGCAGTTTGAAGCGGGGGCAATTACATCAAGAAAGAAAGATATTTCCCCTTGCTTAAAACCATGATACAAGCTTTAAAGTATTTTTATGGGAATTAAAAACCCCGGAGTGACCGGGGTTTTTGTTGTTATGCCGTTGTTGTGGCATGAGAAAGGGCATCCGCTTCGAGGACTTCGAGCGTAACCCGAATTCCAGCTCTGCTAGCTACTGCCACGACGAGAGCGCGGATAGCTTGGATGGTTTTACCTTGTCGTCCAATCACTTTTCCGGTGTCATTTTTGGCGACTTTGACTTCAATAATCATGGTATTATGTCCCTGAATCGCTTCCACTTTCACCTGATCTGGATGATCAACGATGTTCTTCACGATATAAGTGATGAACTCTTTCATAGCGCTAATTCCTCTCGAAGTTTTCGTTAAAAACTTAACTTACTAGAAAGGAAATTATTTAGCTACTCTTGTCTCTCTTTCCCTTCATCATACACCTCAACAAGTGTACGCTTTTTGGCATCTAGGCGTGCGCTTGTTGCAGCAACGAGTGTTCTAACAGAGTTAATCGTGCGTCCCTGTTTACCAATCAGCTTACCCATATCTTCGGGTGCTACGCGCACTTCGTACACATCAGTATTTTCACTGGATGTGCGTTTTACAGTGACTTGCTCGGGTTTCGTGACAAGATTTTTGATGATATATCCGATGAATTCTTCCATGTTCTAGTTCCTAATGTGGGGACAATTCATTGCTAAAGAGTACACGAGTAGGGATTAAATCACCCGAAAAAAATTTAGAATTATCATTAGCAGGTTTTTTATGCGCTCTATCAGAGTGAAAACGATATTTTTTTTTACTTAAATGGATCCAAAAATAAAACAAGTAAGAAAATATAGATGGAGGCGGGAAAGGTTTTAGGTAATAAAAGAAAGGATTTTTGGATCGATTTGTAGATTTTCTAAGGCCTGTTTGAAGTCTAGAGGTAGGGGTGCCTTAATTGCAATATATTGATTTGTTATGGGGTGTAAAAATTCAATTTCGAACGCATGTAGTAAAATTCGAGGGGGGCTAAAATTTTTATCGGAACCTTGATATCCATACAGCTCGTCTCCAACAATTGGATGTTGCAAATGTTGCAAATGGACACGAATTTGGTGAGTGCGTCCAGTCTGTGGGCTTGCCTCAACCAGAGTAGAGTTTTTAAGAAGAGCCAAAGGTTTGAAAACGGTAACGGCTGACTTACCTACTGTCATATTAACCGCCATTTTTTTTCTATCCTTTAAGCTTCTGCCTATGGGGGCATCAATTGTTGTTTCTTTTAAATGTTTATGTACAAGTGCCAGATAGGTTTTTTTTATCGTCCGTTCTTTAAATTGGTCTGATAAGGCTTGGTGCACATGCGCGTTTTTTGCGATTAGCATGACCCCTGAAGTATCCTTGTCGAGCCGATGGACAAGGCCCGGTCTTGTGGGATCGGGGCTTAGTTGATCATTAAATTGGTGTAAAAGACCGTGAATCAAAGTGGGTTCTTGCGTTCCGAAAGCAGGATGGCAGACAAGATTAGATTTTTTGTAAATTACCGCAAGATTGGAATCTTCGTAAAGGATGGGGATATCCATAGCAACCGGCTCGAGATCCAAAGGCTCTAAGGGAGGAAAATAGATTTCTATTTCATCGGACAAATTGAGCTTCAGACTTTTTTTAGACCGCTTGCGATTTACAAAAACATGCCCCTGATCGATAACTTTTTCAAAATAGGCCCTCGAAAACATAGGGTAGTTTGAGGTGAGAAAATAATCAAGGCGAACACCATTCGTCCCCTCGTAGATGAGCTCAGTTTTGGTCATCTTCCCGCAGCCTTTGAAGACGTTCTTTGCTGTTTTTGATCTCCTTACGAATCTCCTCTGTCACGTTATTGATGAGGTTGTTTATAAATTTTTTAGCATCTGCCTCAGAAATATTAGGGAACATTTTACGAATGAACGGGTTAGACGCATATCCCCCTGCCGTCTCGTGGGTAGCATCAGATCCCTGGGATCCGGCCGAATTATAGGGTTTTGCTGGGTCTTTCCCTACTGATCCTTTGTACTCTCTAAACTGATTGCCGTGGGATGGATTGATATTGTCTGCCATATAACTATGATTGTATCAAAATTGATTGAATTTTTGCCAAAAAAAAGGGGGGGCTTATATAGAACCTTGCGGCTAAACCCTTTGAGAGGAAAGAGCCGCGGTAAGAATTTGAACGCCTAGAAGGAGCAAAGCCCTGCGGCTCGTGGGAAGGCAATAATATCACGAATGTTTTCCATCCCTGTGATGAATTGCACCACCCGCTCAAACCCCAGACCAAAACCGGAGTGGGGTACCGTCCCATAACGGCGTAAGTCCAAATACCAGTCGTAATCGGATGGATTTAGCCCATGAGAGCGGATCCCTTCTTCAAGCTTTAGCAGGTCATCCTCTCTTTGTGAGCCCCCTATGATCTCTCCGATCTTGGGGACAAGGACATCCATGCAAGCCACGGTTCTTCCGTCTGCATTCGCTTTCATATAGAAAGGTTTTAATGTTTTTGGATAGTTATAAAGAATGACCGGACCCCCAACAACAGTTTCGGCTATATAACGCTCGTGTTCCGATTGTAAATCTTTACCCCACTCCACCGGGTACTCAAATTTGATTCCAGATTTTAAAAGAATTTCAACAGCATCTGTGTAAGAAATGCGTTCAAAGGGTTTTTTTAACACAATTTCAAGACGCGCTTTTAATCCTTTTTCATATCTTTCTTCAAAAAAGTTTAAATCATCCTGGCAGTTATCGAGCGCCGACTTGACAAGATGTTTTACAAAACTTTCCGCCAATTCCATATTTTGCTTGAGTTCATAGAACGCCATTTCAGGTTCAATCATCCAAAATTCGGCTAAATGGCGCGATGTGTGGGAATTTTCGGCTCTAAAAGTAGGTCCAAAGGTATAAATTTCCCCTAAAGCCGTTGCATAACACTCTCCATTTAATTGACCAGAACAAGTCAGAAAAGCCCTTTTGCCGAAAAAGTTTTTTGTCTCGCTGACAAGTTCAAAAAGTTCTCCTGCACCCTCACAATCTGAAGAGGTGATTACAGGGGTCTGGACGTAGAAAAAGTTTCTATTTTGAAAAAACTCATGCACGGCAAACGCCATGCGACTGCGCACTCTTGCTACAGCTCCAAACGTATTTGTGCGGGGTCGTAGGTGGGCAATCTCTCTTAAAAAATCGAGCGTATGCCCTTTCTTTTGTAGGGGAAATGTACTGTCCGCCTCGCCAATTACCTCCAGCTGGTCTACCTGAATCTCAAAGGGCTGTTTTGGAGACGGGCTTTTGACCAAAAGACCATAAACAGATATAGACGTTCCGGTTAAAAGGGGGATTTCTTTGTTGGAGATAAGTTGGATATTTTTGATGGATGAGCCATCATTAAGCTCGATAAAGGTAACACCCTTTTGGGAGCGACAGGTACGGATCCATCCTTGGACAAATAGATGTTTGCCAATAAGATCAGAGTCGATATCGGATACTTTTGTCCGTTTGAGCTTTGTATCAACCATCATGGAATATCCTTGCTAGTGACTAGTGTTTTTCGTAGTAAAAATCTTTGAGCATTTGAATTTCATCTTCCCAGCGCGCCTCCTTTTCGGGAGTTTCAAGACATTTAGGCAGATACTTTAATCGTTCGTCTTGCATGGCAAACTTAAACGCTTCAATACCAATTTGCCCAAAACCTAAACAACTGTGTCGATCTACCCTAGACCCGAGTTCTTTCAGCGAGTCGTTCAAATGCATACAATAAAGATGCTTAAGTCCAATCACTTTGTCAAATTCTTTGAGCGTGTGGTCAAAGGCTTTTTTTGTGCGTATATCATAACCTGCTGCAAAAATATGGCACGTATCGATGCAAACACCGACAGGAACCTTATGTCGACAACCCTTTAAAATATAGTCTATATGCTCAAAACTATGGCCGACGGTGTTGCCTTGACCGGCTGTGGTTTCTAAAACTAACTTGAGTTTGGGATTGTTTTCAAAGAGGGGAGCAAATAAAAGCAGAGATTCGATAATGGTGTCTAGGCACCTTTGTGGATTCTTATCTGTTGCGGTCCCTGGATGGAAGTTTAAAAAGTCTAAATCCAAGGCTAAGCAGCGCTCAATTTCCTCTACAAAAGCGACACGGCTTTTATCTAGAAGCTCGGAATTGTGGGAGCCAAGATTGATCAAATAACCGTCATGACTGATGATAACTCTCACATTGGACTCGGCCTTCGCCTTTTCCCATTTGAAAATCTCCTCATCAGAGATTTTTTTGCCACGCCATTGTTTTTGATTGCTTGTAAAGAGTTGAGAGGCCGTGGCATTAAAGCTTTTGGCCTCCACTAGAGCATTGTGCACTCCGCCCGAGGCGGAGTTGTGACAGCCAACAAGTGGCCCTAAATCATGCCCTTTCATCCGTTATGATGTGTAAGCTAAGTACTCGCAAACAACAGGAACGTTAATGTGCAGAGGGAATGATACCTGATCCAAAGCTGGGAGGATCAAGATAGAACCCTTGTTTGTTTGTGAATCAAAGCTGACATAAGCAGGCAACTCTCTTGAGCTTGCAAGGGAATCCCTAATCACGGACAACTCTAAAGTTTTTTCTTTAAGAGTGATCACATCATTTGGCTTCACTTGGTACGAACGGATATTCACCTTTCTTCCATTGACCAAAACATGCCCGTGGGATACGAGCTGCTGGCTTGAGAAAATCGTAGGTGCAAATTTCATTCTGTACACTACTTTGCGCCGAACTTGCGAGCAATTCGATTTTTTGGGCCGCGATAACGAGCCATAGTTCTCCTAACTGTCTGACGTATCGAAGCTCCAATATTACGGATTGGCAAGTTTTTAAACAAGTAAAAAGCCGGATATGGTACATTCATTGTCGAATTTAAGGTTTTTTTTTATGCACGCAGCCGAAACAATCAAAGTATTAGCCTTTTATGCGTTCACCAAAGTAGAAGATCCTCAAAAAATGATTAAGGAACATAAAAGTTTTCTTGAATCTTTAACGGGTAAAGGGCGTATTTATATCTCGGAGGAGGGGATTAATGCTCAATGCTCAGTCCCTGCTGAACACCTTGAGGCCTACACCTCTTATGTTTTAAAAAATTTTTATACAGCCGATATTAAAATTCATACCCACAGAGCCCACCCCTTTGCAAGGCTGATTGTAAAATACCGAAAGCAACTTGTAGCGATGGATCAGATTGTAGACACCACAAAACAGGGGGTCCACCTCGAGTCAAAAGAGTGGGAGAAGATGATTCTAGAGCGGGATGAGAACACCATTATCATCGATACCCGCAATGACTATGAGTGGGAGGTAGGCCATTTTGATGGCGCCCTTTTGCCTAAATTAAACAAGTTTAGGGAATTTCCAGCTTATGCAGAGGATTTAAAAAAAGACTATGATGCCGAAAAAACCAAAGTAATGATGTACTGCACCGGCGGTATTCGTTGCGAACTCTACTCCGCCTTGATGATTAAACTTGGTTTTAAAAATGTTTACCAGCTCAAAGGGGGGGTAATCCGCTATGGGCTCGAAAATGGAAATCGGGCATGGCAGGGGAAGCTCTTTGTGTTTGATGACCGGATGGTGATCCCTATTAGTGAAGATAAGGCCGAGCCGATCGCCGAATGCAAATTTTGTCAAAAACCTGCCGACTCTTACTATAATTGCGCTAACATGGACTGCAATGATCTCATTTTAGCTTGCCCTGAATGCATTGAGAGACAAAAAGGATGTTGCTGTTCCGATTGCCTAGAGAATGGAAGAGTCAGACCTTTTTCTTTGGCCACTGTGACCACCCCGTTTAGAAAACTTTCGCACGAAGATAAGCAAAACTTATCCAAAAAAGAGCCTGTTAGCGCATGAAATATCTTTTAGTCCAAGGCAATGATCCTAAAAAAGTTGCCTTTGGTTTGAAAGAGGGGGAAAAAACCACCTGGATTGCTTCTAATAAATCGATGGAGACATTACGCGCATTGACGGCAAAAGGGGAGCTAGGTTTTGGATCTAAAAGAATCCTTCTTGATCCTTTCGTCTCATTTAAAGTTTTAGTGGAGCTTCACGGATGTCAAGTACATCCTTTTTTTGTTTATAAAAGTCAAAAAATCCCTTTCCATGTTTGTCCTCTTATCCTGAGCGACGCACATGATCTATTTATTTATGAGGGGATCATCCGCGAATTTCATGGCTCTTTTCCCAATATCAGGCGGTTTTTTGGTCCAATTGTGACTTTGACATCTAAAGAACTGGCTGATTTCAAGGATTCCTACTTAGTGGATCCACCCGATTGGGGGCCCTCTGTTGTGGTAGTGCAAGAGCATATTGAAAAAGTTCTTCAGCTAGAAGAAGAGGGGGGTGAGTGCTGCATTCAGTTGACAGATGACAGTGGCGCTTTTATTCACGTTGAGACAAAAAATTGCTCTAAAGAAGCTTCAAATCGGTTTTTTCAAGACATTAAAGATGCCGGATATACCTACAAACCGATGGGAAAATCGAGTTATTACTGCCCAACACACGATGTGCGCCAAGCTTTGGCCCTTCTACATGGGATGGGTTATAAGGTAATTGGGCCCAATCGGGAGCGGGTTCTGTTTGAGTCTAAAAAAGAGCAGGTTCAACTTTTAGAGAATCATTCATTGAAGGTGAGCACGACCTACAGCACGCTCGAAAATACCTTTCATCTCACCGATGCTTTAGATGCTCATGGCAGGGGAAGGGTGATTTTAAAAAGCGGTACTGAGTGCCTTTTTTTGGATATGCAGGAGCTGGATCTTTTTCATGCGGTACCCCATAAAATTGAACAGAATCAGGTGGTTTTACGCCGTTTTTGGGCTCTAGAAATTTTTAACCGTTTAGATAAAAAAGGGGTTGAGGGGCTTGTAGAATTAAAAAACATAACGACCCCCAATGATTTTAAAGGATCTTTATTCGAATTTCAGCAGGAAGGGCTCAATTGGCTTATGTTTCAATACGCCAATGGATTTACTGCACTTTTAGCAGATGAAATGGGTCTTGGAAAAACGGTGCAAACGATTGCATTTTTAAGCGTTGTTTTGGCAGAAAAAGATGCCTTGATTATCGCACCGCTAACACTTCTTACCCAATGGAAAAAAGAGATCGAGAAATTTAATTCTAGTCTGAGTGTCCACATCTACAATAAAAAAAATCAGAAAATCTTGCCTGGAATTACGCTCATTTCCTACCAGATGCTTCGCTCGTGCATAGACACAATTGAGGGGCATCAATTTGAGGTGCTGATACTGGATGAGGCGCAGAGCTTGAGAAACCGTAAAACAAAAGGGCATGATGCGGTAGGACGTGTGGAAGCAGGCTTCAAAATCGCACTCTCCGGTACCCCTATCGAAAATCATGTTTTGGATCTAGTAAATTTATTTTCCATTTTGTTGCCCGATCTTGTTTTGGAGATCGATGTTAAGGATTTGGACCGGATCAAAACGGTTACAAAGCCTTTTATTTTGAGACGTTTGAAAAAAGATGTTTTAAAAGAGATGCCTCAAAAAATGGAACAGCTCATCTACATCGATCTTTATAGCGAGCAAAAAGAGGCTTATGACGAATTGAAAAAAAATCTAGTTGAAAAAATGCGTGAGGACGCATCGCATATTTTTGCTCTGATGACTAAATTAAGACAACATGCTTTAAGCCCTAGATTAGTCGATCAGCCTATTGCTTCAGCAAAACTAGATCTTGTATTAGATGACCTTACTGAGCTTGTTGAAAGCGGACACAAGGTTCTTTTATTTTCCCATTTTGCATCCCTTCTCAATATTCTTGAAGTTGAGTTACAAGAATCAAACATTTCCTATTTTTACTTAGATGGTCAAACGAAGCATCGGGATCAAGTCGTAGAGGCTTTTAAAAAGCATGAGGGCGGATGTGTGTTTTTAATGACCCTTAAAACTGGTGGGGTCGGCTTAAATTTAGTAGAGGCAGACACCGTGATGATTTTTGAGCCATGGTGGAATCCACAGCTAGAAAACCAGGCGATAGACCGTGCCCACAGGGTCGGACGTGAAAAGCCGCTCATGGCTCGAAGGTATGTTGTCTTAAACACAATTGAAGAGCATATCGAAAAAATCAAAAAAGAAAAAAAAGAGCTTGCAGATAATATGATTGAAGAGGGGGAAGTGTCCCAAGAAATTCTTCAAGAACTTCTAGAAAGATTACTCTAGATTTTTCCGTTTGCGAATCAGTTCTACAGCCGCAATTTTTAAAGACTCTATCCCTTCATCAAATCCGAGTTCTTTTAATAAATCGTTGAGATGATTGAATTCGGCTACTAGCTGGTCGTTCATCGATTCCAAAATCGCAATCTTTTTTTCTGCTTCTTCGTCCATACCCTAAGTCCCCCCTTTATGAGGTGGTTTTATAGGCGGAGCGGGGGGGCTCCTCCTTTTCCCTTTTATATATCATTTTTTATAAAAAATTATTACAAAAAACGTTACATAATAAAAAAGAGGGACTTAAGAATAAAAAAGGGCCCTTTTTAGGGCCCTTCCATGCTTAGAAAATCTTGATTTAGTGCCTTGCAGCCTCATTGCTAGCCAGAAGCTCCAGCCTGCCATTGAGATCCTCAAAACGGGGTTTGGAAACCTTGGATCCTTGGAAAAACCAGCTTGTTTTTGCCACGCCGTCAACGTAGATGATGCTTGACCCATGTCTTCTGTTGTGGGCCCAATTGGTCTCTTCTATGATGGTTTCACCGTCAACGAAACGTTTTGCAATACCGTGCTTCACCCCTTGCTTATAAGGAATTTCCTCGTATTTGCAACCGTTTTGGAACTTTGTGACGACACCATCTAGCTGACCGTTATGCCAGAATTCAACAATTAACGGCTCACCCGTAAAAGCAAACTGTTGGCGCTTGCCCTCAAGAGACCCATTTTCAAATGAGGCGATTAGCTTTGGTGTACCATTGGAGTAGAATTCCTCTATGTAAACGGTTTCAGTATTGCGGATTACCTCTTTAGCTAAAAGATCTCCGTAGACATTTCGGATTGTTTTTTGACCCGAACCCTCCTCAATGCGTGATTCAATCTCATTACTTGGATTATAATAATCAGCTGAGATTAAAATCGAACCAACGTACTCTTCTTGTGAACGTGGACTACCGGAATGGTACCATGTGGTAATTTTTGTTTCTGTTGGTGAGGAAAAGATCTCTTCCATACTTGGCACACCACGTACAGAATAAGTTACACGACGCTTAAGCTCTCCTTTAGCGTAAACCTCAAGATGATTCAAGGTTTGACTATGCGGATATGTTACCGTTCTTGGACCATGCAGACGCCCCTCCTCAAAGGATTCTGCAACAGTCACACCATTTTTAAGAGTTGTGAGCACTTGTCCTGGATACTCATGACCTGCCCAATCCTCATAGGAAACATCGTAACCATATTTGTGGATATAACGTTGTGCGATCACCTCTGAATCTTTATTTGACCCACAGGATGCCAGAAGAATAAAGGCAAGTGCAGTCAAAGTAAAACGGCGGTTCATCTAAAACCTCATCATAATAGTTACTTTGAAGAATGCTTGAAAGTCTTTATTTTCTTCAAGAGTTGATTTCATTATGCAGTTTCTTAAGAAAATCTTGCATCTTTTCTTCAACCTCATCTTGGGTCAAGGAGCGCTCCTGGGAGCGAAAAACCCAGTGCATGGTTACGTTATGGGATTTAGCATCAGGATCGGGATCGTAGATGCCTTTTAGGTTGTAGGTTTGTAAAAGAGAGGGGCGGTGCTGTGCAATCAATGCCTCTAAAAATCCATAACTAATCGATTTATCGAGTACAATTGTTGTATCACGCTCAATTGAGGGATAGTTGGAGATGGGTGCAATGTGGAAGGATTTTGGCGTATGATGCATCAAAGCATCCAGAGATATTTCACCGAAAAGAACCCTTTTTTTGATTCCGAATTTTTTTAAAAGAGCTGGATGAATTTCTCCTATTGTTCCAAGGCATTGTCCTCGCACCTCTAAGGAGGCTTGACGGTGGGGATGGAGATGAGGCAGATGCGATCCTAATGCTTTCATGTCGTGAACGTGCAATTGGTGAAAAAGGGTTTCAAAAGCACCTTTGAGATCCAAAAAATCCTTTTCTTCGTTTTCAAGGGTGATGCTGATCACTGTATGTTCTATAAAGTGGGCATTCTCTTTATAATAGACTGTTCCAATTTCAAAACCTTCAAATCGGTGTGTATGGTGATTTTGATTATGTAACACCGATTCTAGTGCACCGTAAAGATGTGATGTTCTTAAAATAGAGCGATCAGAAAGTGCATTTTTTACCTCGATAGGGTCATTCTTGCTAAAAAGATGCTCTTTGTTGATTAACGAAGGGGTCATCATTTCGGTGAGACCTTGTTGCAATAATTTTTTTCGAATCAACCGCTTAAATTCTACATGCGCATCCTGTGGTATTTGGACGAGCGGAATATGGGCTTGCCCTCCAATTAGACGGTCAAAACCAAGAATCTTAATCACCTCTTCGATCAGATCAATTTCTTCAATCAGATCGGTCCTGTATTGGGGTATCTCCACCTGAATACTCGCCAAGTCGGATCCTAAAATTTTGGCGTCAAGGCGGCTCATGACCATTTTTAATTCGTCTAAATTGGTTTTAATACCCAATAGCGATTCGACCCGTTTTAGGTGGAGTGTGGTCGAGTGAGGTTTACGTTGTGTGGATAGAACATGAGCTGCTTCTGATGCCGCCCCCTTCCCGTAGGCTACAATTAAGCTTGTAGCTAAATCCAAAGCTAGCTCAACCATAGTAGGATCAGTCTGATTTTCGAAACGCTGGGAGGAGGGGGTCGATAATTTCATCCCTTTTGAAGTCCGGCGGATGCAGGTAGAGGAAAATTGCGCCGATTCAAGTAAAATGTTAGTGGTATTGTAAGAGACTGCACTTTCCTTGGCCCCGATAATGCCGGCAATAGCCTCAATTCGATCTTTGGAGGTGATCACTAGCGCACCTTGGGGAACTTCAACAGATGTGTCTAATAAGGTGGTAAAGGGTATTTTTTTTTCCAAAAATTCCACATGCAAAGGGCCATGTAGCAGATCCGCATCAAATGCGTGTAGAGGTTGACCTAATGCCAGTTGCACGTAATTGGTTACGTCTACAATTAGGTTTTTCGGCTGCATGCCACAAGCTTTTAAACGGCGTTGCATCCATTCTGGAGAATCCCCATTCTGTATCCCTCTTATTGCTCGCAGTCGGTAGTGTGGCACATGATCTTTGGCGTCGGATGCCACTGAAATTTTAGGTGCGGCCAAACTCTGTTCAAAGGGGGCAATTTTAGGATGTTTCACCTTTAAATCATAAAGTTGTTTTAAAAAGCGGGCAACACCGATCATTGATCTTGTATATCCGAGGTCGGGAGTTTGGCTAACCTCTAAATGGGTGTTGTCATAAGCGTCTACTTCAAGACCGCAAACGGTCATCCGCTCTGCCATATTTGCAATAGGGACATCTTCAATGTCTACGAATTCTTTTAACCAATCTAGAGGTACTTTCATATGATCAAAGAGTGTAATCCTTTTCGTTTTTTCGCTCAAATGGTATACATCTATTTTTGTAAATGGAAGAAAATCGGTTCCCAACCAAGCTCTTGACGGTTCTTATTTTGTCTCTGACCTTTAATGTGGTATTCATAGCGACACAAGTTTTAAAGGCCTGGGAAAAAAAAGAGTTGATGACGACTGTGCAACTGGTCGACCCTGTAATAGACGCTAGAAAAGAGCGGGGAAACGGGGGAGAGATCCTAAAACAGTTTTTTTCTATGTCTTATGACCAACTGAGACAAGAATTAAATCGCACCGAGCATGTCGAAAGCGGTTTTCGTCGACAGGATTTGGCTTTGGGGCTTTTGACTCAATTTCACTATTTTCCCATCGATCGGGTACTGGTCCAGTCTGACCTCCAAAAAAGGGAAATATTTTTTGATAACCAGGGAGGGGAAAGGATTGGACTTCATCTTTTTTCAGGTCTAAAACCATTTCATTTTGATGCGGTGCGCCACTTTTTTGAATCAGAGACATGGCCCTTTTCAACCGAAGGATTGATTTTTGAGCTCAAAAGACAGGGCGAAAAGGCGCCCGAATCTCTCAAAAAAGCTTTATTTGCAACAGGTGAGTTTCAACGGTTACAAAAAGTGTTTGAGGCCTCTAAAGTTGTGATGGAACCGGAAACTATTTTATCGGTTCTTTTGCTCTCAGACGATTGTGATTTAAATTCTATCCGCTCTTTAAAAACTCTTCTAAGGCCTCTTTTAGAAAAACGATCAAAAAATGTCGCTTCACTTTATTTTTGGGTAGAACCAGATCTTATATCCCTTACGGATACCGAGGTGCTCGATCTATTGGATGTGGTCTCTCTAGAACAGAGTTGGGTACAAGAGGGGGTCAAAAAGCTTACGTTGAGTCCAAGAAGCGATGAAGTACGCCAAAAAGCGATCAAGTGTTTTGAAACGACCCTTGCGCAAGAACCGGCTCGCCTCACCGAGACAAAAAAAATATTTCATAGAGTTGAGCCTAAGGAGACCCTCTGGCAAATAGCCCGCAGGTACGGGGTAAGTGTCGAGGAAATCGCCCAGCTCAATCATCTTTCACAGGGTCAGGTATTATCGGTCGGCAAAGAGCTTGAGATCCCACCGTCGTCTACAAGGTCGATCCCACCGGGGTGAAAGGGGTGACATTTTAAAAGTCGTTTAAATCCTAACCAAAGACCCTTAAAAAGCCCTTTTTTTTCAATTGCCTCAGCCATGTAGTCGGAACAAGAGGGGTAAAAACGACATACTTTTGGTTTCAAAGGATCGAGGAATCGCTTGTAGAACCCTATGAGTCCCAGAGCAATAAAAGTATTGCCCATAATTAGAGTTTGGATTAACCTTGAAGCAACACTTTTTATTTTCATCGCGCAGGTGGTGGAATGGTAGACACGCAACTTTGAGGTGGTTGTGGGAGAAATCCTGTGGAGGTTCGAGTCCTCTTCTGCGCAAACTCTATTTTTTTCTTTCTTTTTCGGAAACAAGTTCATAAGTATCGTCAAACGTTTCATTGATCGTTTTTAGCTGCTCGTCTGTAATCGTTACCAGCTCGATTTCTTGAAACGATTTCACGAGTGCAAGTGTGGCCAAAAGCTCCGATTCAGGGTCAAGATGCCCTTCATGCAATAAAATTTTCGCCAAAAATACGGCCAATAAACCTTTCATATTTTCCATTTGCGGAAGAACTTTTAAAAAAGCCGTTGTCAAAGCATAAAGTGCTGGAGCCGGTTTAAGAGCCAACTGACTTTTTAAAATGGAATGGATCAATTTAAATGCCGTTTCTATAGATTCGAGCCTTAGCCTGATTTCATGATGGCTTACGGTCTGTTTGACATCAATAAGATTGAAAAAATTTTTCCTTTTCTGGAGCGTAAATTCTCCTTCAAAAAGGGGGGGAAGAAGCTCCCTTTTTTTAATCCTGCTCATCAAAGAGATTAATCCAAGCTCCTCTGTGAAAAGGGTGTGGATTTCATGCGTATCGCTGTAGCGGATCGATTTAAGGATAATTCCATGCGTGATTACGGTCATTACAACAGTTTATCTAAAAGGGGGATTGGAAGACAATATTCTAAACTAACTATAAACTCGTGCATTTCCCAAATTCCTGCAGTAGATGATTTGATTGACTTTATCAAACCCGATCTTCTAAAATTGAGGCCATTCGAACAAAAAAAATCTTGAATGCACCGGTAGCTCAACCGGATAGAGTACCTGGCTTCGAACCAGGTGGTTGGGGGTTCAAGTCCCTCCCGGTGCAGTTTTTTCCATGATCGTATAAAATATGAATACTACCCTTTTGAACCCAAATTTGGCAGAACCCTCCCCCTTGATTGATCTTTTTTCTTTGACTCAAAAAGAGTATGCCGATGAGGTATACAAGCGTTTCAATAAAGGAAAAGAGATTGCGTTGGAGATCTATTCCTCCTGGTTCAAAGAGGGGAGAAAGCCTGATTGTGCATCGGTGCTACCAACCGCTAAAACACTTTTTGAAAAAATTTTAGAAGCGACCGATTTTTCTATCCCATCCAGCTTTAAACAGCATGGATCCAAGTGGATCCAAACATTTCCCGATGGTCTTCAAACAGAAAGTGTAGAGATTGCAATGGAATTTGGATACACCTTGTGTTTGTCGTCACAGGTAGGATGCAAGATGGGTTGTGCTTTTTGTGAAACGGGTCGACTGGGCTTGATCCGCAATTTGTCGGTAAAAGAAATTGTGCTACAGCTTTTTTATGCAAAAAATTTACGTAAAGTCCCTATCCGCAATTTAGTATTTATGGGGATGGGGGAACCTTTTGACAATTACCAAGCGGTTAAACAGGCTATTGCCATTTTTACAGATCCGTATGGTTTTGGGCTGGGGCCAAGTAGAATTACCGTCTCTACAAGTGGTCTTGTCGATGTGTTAAGACAATTTACTAGCGAAGTGGATCCCCGTGTGAAATTAGCGGTATCAATCAACGGTTCATCTAACCATGTACGCTCAAGAGTGATGCCGGTCAATCGTCGCTATGACATGGATGTGTTAAAAAGTGCCCTTCTCGATTATCAAGCGAGCCATCCAAAAAGAACACTGCTTTTTGAATATGTACTGATTGAAAACGTGACAGATGATGTTCTTATGGCAGATGAGCTCGCAGCTTATTGTACAGGGTTTACAGACCTTCGTATCAATCTAATTCCTTACAATCCGCAAAGTCGCACAAGATTTGTGACGCCGACCAAAGAGGCGATCCAAACCTTTACCGATCGACTCAGAAGTCATGGGTACAGAGTCTATTTGAGGGGGACAAAAGGGGACAAAGAGATGGCCGCCTGTGGGCAGCTTGGGAATTTAGGATTGAGAAGTATCAAAATAAATTCTATGCTTGCCTAAGAAAAGAGGGCTAACATAATGGACCTACATCATACCGCGAGAGGAACTCTCGTACTTACAGACGCCATTCGTCAATACGCAGAAGATAAGTTTCAAAAAGTACTCAATCATCACTCCTTTGGTATCCCAATCCAAAGGGCCTTTTTCACCTACGGTATCGAGCGATACATGCAAAAATTTACCATTTTGGTGTATGCATCACAGATTAAAGTGCGCGCAGAGGCCTCGACAAAAGATCTGTATGCGTCGATAGATGCTGCATTTTCCATTTTGGAAGCTAAATTCAAAAAGTATCATGATTTGATGAAAGAGCATCACACCCGCTCAGGCAGTATAAAAAATCATGTCTATTTTGAAGATGAAACAGAGATCATCAATCGTGAAATTGAATCGGAAAATCATAAAGATATCAAAGAGGCGATGTTGCCACCTGTGACTCGCGCCTCTAAGCAGATCATGAAAACGCTCCTTTTGGAGGAGGCGATCATGAAAATGGAACTTTCTGATGAGCCTTGCATGATTTTTAAGGACGAGAGATCGCACAATTTGATGGCCCTTTACAAGCGCCACAATGGGACATATGGAGTATCAGAGGTTGTTGAGCCTTCCTGAAGAAAGGGTACGACATCATCTGATGGGTCGCCTTATAAATGAACTCGATTTTCCGGCTAATTTGTTAGTCAAAGAGAGGGCTATTCATCAGCTGCCACACTTTACAACTGATGAATTACAATTGAATATACCTAAAGATCGTCGCATAGACTTGCTTGCATATACGTGGCAGGACGGTCTTTTAAAACCTTTGGTACTCTTTGAAGTCAAACACCATAAACCCGATCATAAGGCTTTTAGCCAAATTCTTGGTTATAACCATTGGATCAAATCACCGTTTATAGCGTTTGTAAGCGACTGGCATGAGGGTCTATTCGCATACAATAAGGGTCGATTGGAGTCTTTGGGATCTTTAAAAAGTTATAAGGAATTATGTTGCTTTTTGAATCCCTAGAGAAAAAAGATCCTGTATTGGCTTTTCAACTCAGATGCACACATCAAAAAAAAGAGGTCCTTTTTTTAGATCCTGTAAAGTCTGATAAGGAACTTTTAATTTTTGATGGGATCGAGTGGCTTTATTCTCATGAGGCCAATAGGGGCCGGTCGATTATTTTCATTGAGGAGGATTTAGAGAAAATTCGCGCTGTTTTAGACGATCCCAGATTACTGGATTTGGTGCAAGATGAGCAGGCTGCGATAGTCCATCGTGGAGTATTCCCGTTTCCGATTGGGGGTAAAGTGTTTGAGACTTTTGGCCATAGTTACTCTAAACTTTTTATGAAATTTGTTCAGGAGGTGATCTGCTTTGACGCACTCTATGCAGAAGGATTGGATAGGGGGTTATCCCACTTTAAAAATGTATTTGATTCCCTTTTAACTTTGCCAAAAGTTTTTTTGTTGTCGACTTTGAAAGGGGATTTCTGTAGGCCCTGGCTGATTGTAGGTGGTGCAGAATTGAGCGATGAAGAAAATCTTTTTGTCCAACAAGCACAACACACGCACTGGATTTGTTCCTCGGGTTCAGCTACAAAAAAACTTTTAAGGAGGGGAATTCGGCCCGACTTTGCAACTTTTGTCGACCCAGATCCTAACTTGGAGAATTACGTACAGAATGATATACCGACTTTTTTTCAATTACGGGGAAAAACAGATTACTTAAAAAGGCTCAAGGGACCTCTCATTTGGGCGGGGGAAAATGGGCTTTATCCTTTAGAAAAAAGTTTGTGTGAAATTGCTGGACTAGATGAACAGATTTTGGAGGGTGGCTATGATAGTTTTAACATCGCCGTCGTGATCGCAACCTATTTTAAAGCACAAACTATCGAATCAATAGGCTTTTCTAGCGGAAGAAAGACCATGAATGATCTTCTTAGCCGCGTTCATTTAAAAAATTATGATGTAATCCCTCACCGGTTAAGTTTTGATCCTAAAAGAATTGTTAAAAATTGGTCTGGAAAACAGGTTGCGTTAGACCATGGTGCTGTATTGGCATTTTGCCAAAAAATAGTCGGTGCAGAGGATCAGATTGATTATGAACGATTGGGGCTTATCGACGGATATTTGAAAAAGATCCATTTTTTTGTTGGCAAGGAAGATGTTGATCTATCTGTACTGGTGAATATGGTTGAAAAGCTTTTGGTTCAGCATAAACAATTTAAAGAGAAAAAGTAGAGAGATTAGAAGGAAGCGTAAAGTCGCTGGTCAAATGTACTACCAAGGTATCAGGTCCCCTAACCTGTGGACACTACAGTAGAATTTTCTTATGCGCCTAAAAATCTCTCTAATTTTTTGTATAATAAATTTTATTATTTTGATCAAGTATGCGCTTTAATTGTCTTATTATTAGTTTTTTAATGGGGTGTGGTGACTTCCATAAGCCCCCAAGCGAGGCAAAATCGGCTATAAAAAAAGAGGTTTTTGACCCCCAAAAGAGTGTCTATCGCCCCATGATTGAGGAGCCTAGGTACGTAGGGGGTGGGGTGCTCCATTTATTTCAGGAGGGGGTAGATCCAGATTATTGGGATATTCCGAAGAGTGCGTTTCAGTGTCGTGGCTCTAAAATGAATTCAGTAAAAAAAATAGCGGGTAAAGAAGTTGAAGATTGCTGTGGTATGCATGAAGAGACAGACCCGATAGATCCTCTAATCCTAGAATTTTTAAACCGTTTTCAAAATACCTATCAAAAACGGCTAACCGTTTTAATAGGATGGCGCTGTCCTAAACATGAGGCCTATATTGAGTCTAAGGAAAGTTACCAAGCCAAAAATAAAACCGTAGTAAAATTAGAGGGGGTTAATCGCGAAGAGCTAAAGTTTATGTTGGAAAAGATCCTTTTGCCCAATGAGCGTTTAGAAATTTACACAACAGGATTTTCACTTGATGACAAGGATCTATGGGGGGAAAGTCAGAGTGTATTGGTGGCATACCGTTAAATTAATTTAAGGGTAGCAGCTCTTTAAAAGAGCTTACCGAAAATTGTAGGGGATCTACTTTTGCCACTTTTTTATAGTGTTCAGTCGCAATAAGGACAACATTTGCACCAGCATGTATTCCCGATTGTACCCCTTTCAAAGAATCTTCAAATACAAGCGCTTCAGTTGCAGAATGCCCCATCTGTTTCAAGGCTAGATTATAACCTGCAGGGTCTGGTTTTGGGTGTTTGAATTCGTCTATGGTGATGATGTGTTGGAAGAACTGACCAAAATTTAGGTGGGTATAGCCTGCAACATGTCGTCTTGGGGAATTAGTCACTATTGCCATAGCCTTATGGTGCTTGTTGAGCCAGTCAAGCATTTCAAGGGCACCCGGCATCCAGGAGGGTGGGCGCTCCATAAGAAGTTGTTCAAAGACTCCGATTTTTTTTTGCCTTAGGAGCTCGGGGTCTGAAAATTGGTGCTCAAGTCCCGGGCAAGCTAGGAAAATTTGTTTGAAAAGGTGGGGTCTTGAAAGTAAAGCGTGGCTAAGGTAGGTGTCGAAATCCCAATCCAGCTTAAATCCATGGTTTTCAAGTGTTAGCATCCAGGCATGGTGATGAAGTGGCTCTGTATCAATAAGAGTACCGTCTAGATCGAATAAATAGGCATTAAATTCTAATAGGTTCTTTTTCACGTACTTAAAGAAGATTGCAAAACATTTTTATGACTTTAATGATGCCGTTAATCTATAATTTTGTCTAACAAAAAGGAATAAAGATGCTAACGGTATCTATAAAAAAATTACTAGTAGTTTTGGGGCTGAGCCCCATGGCCGGCTTTCTCTTCGTTCCGACAGACTCGGTGCGAGTGGAACAGGTTTTTACGGTAAATGCAGATGAAGCCCGTTCAGAAAACGAACTATCGACACTAGAGCAACGGTTTTTAACTCAATCCAGTTTTGACAGCGAAAAAATCAATGAGGCAATTAAAATTCGTCTGATGGAAAGCGGTTCAATGGCCCCTATGAAAGGGAATCTGGATGCGATGTTGATCCTTTGGGATGCAGGTGTAAGAGATCCTAACGTCTTCGTAGCTGCTCTTCTCAAAGATACCACGATTGATCAAACTGTTGTTGTTCATTTGTATGGACCTGAGGTAAGTGCACTGCTCAACGAAATGAGTACCAACGACCAAACAACAATTTCTGAAAATGCAAAAATGATCCTCGATGCTTTCCAAGCAGCAGATGAATCTAAATAAGCTGAATAAAACTACCCTATTTTTATAAACCGTCCCCTGGAAAGGATAGCCTATAAAAAAAGAGGCCTTTAAAAGGCCTCTTTTTTATTTGCCGATGACCGGACTCGAACCAGCACCTAGTCGCCTAGAGTAGATTTTGAGTCTACCGCGTCTACCATTCCACCACATCGGCAAGGGAATTTACTTGCAAGAGTTTAAGTGATCTGCATATATCGTTGCAAGACAAAATCCATAGGTGTCTAAAATGGATCAAAAATGGTTTTTGAAAATTCTTTGGTGTGAAATAATTTAAAATTTTACACATTAGATCAATATGAAACTATTTTTGACAATTTTGTTCAGTCTCATTCCATTTTCCTCTAGGGCTGATTCTACCTCTTTTGTGATCTTGATTCTGTCGTATAATAATGAAAAGTGGGTGAAACAGAATATTTTTAGTGCTTTGAATCAAGAGTACTCAAATTATCGAATCCTCTACGTCAACGATGCCTCAACCGACAAAACTCTAGCTGTATTGAATGAGTTGTTGGAAAACCACCCAAAAAAAGATTTTGTAAATATATACACTAATTTTGAAAATAAAGGACCTGCAAGCAATTTTTATCATTACATCCACCATTATATTCAAGATAACGAGGTCATAGTCAATCTTGACGGAGATGATCAACTTGCCCACTCGCAAGTTTTAAATGATCTAGATGAGATCTACTCTAATCCTCTAAAAGATATCTGGATTACGTATGGCCAGTATCAATTTCAGTCAAGCGGTCAAATAGGATCATGTGTCAAAAAACCCTATCTTTTTGAAAAAGCAGAACCTTTGAGTTTTGGCTACAGAAAAGAAGAGTTTCGCTTTTCTCATCTAAGAACTTTCAAGGGATGGTTGTTCAAACAAATAAGAAAAAAAGATCTTTTGATGGGGAAAGATTTTGTGAGCATGGCAGCAGATGTTGCTATTAATTGGCCTATGATAGAGATGGCCTCCAACGGACATTTTGAGTTTATAGATAAAATTATGTACATCTACAATGACATGAACGTTTTGAATGAACATCGCAGATCCATAAAGTCACAGACTGATGTTCATGGGTATATTGCACGAAAACCCGCCTACATTCCCTTAGATTGATTACACTCTACCCTTGTAGTCAATAGTCTTTTTGGCGCAATCCTTCTTTTTACCTCGAGCCAGCCTAATGGGAGAAGATCTTTTGTATTCCAGGGGTAATTACAACCAAACCATCGTTGCGTGTCAGGGGCGATGACAATTTTATCAGGATTTTGATTTAAATAGGCCCCCCACCAGGAAAAAGAAGAGTTAGAGATGATTTGGTGTTTACAAAAACTCATTAGATAGAGATCTAAATAGTGAGGGTTTTTTGAGATAAAAACCAAATTTTTATCGGGACAAAGCTTGGTTAGGGCTTTTTTTGCAATCTCGATTTGGTCAGAAAAGATTACAAAAAGGCTGTCGGGGTCAAATGAATTCATTGCGTGTAAAATATAATCCCACTTTACAAAAGGGTGAAATTCGGGGAAAGTGTCCTTGTACATTCTGACATGAACCGCAACACTTTTATTGTGGCTCATAATGTCCTGGTAAAGGTGTTTTAAGTCGGCAAGAATCCTATCCGATGGACGAAAGAGATGAAGAATTTCAGCTCTATATCCTTCAAAAAATTTTTCAGATTGAAAGAATCCCTCCAGGCTCATGTTTCCCCAAAAGGGGATGGGTTTAAAGTGGAACTCCTCTTGGACATAGTGGAAAGATTGACTAGGTAATGTACGCGTGTCTAGTCTAAAAAAAACATGACGATAATTAGTCTCTATTGCGTACTGTTTTTTGTGTATCAGGTCCGGAAATACCGGCAGAGCCCTATTTTTTAGTGCATGGGCAACAGTAGTGGCAATTTGAAACATTTGATTACCTAACTGTCCTGCTAACTTTCCCTCTACAAATGAGGGCTCATGAGTCCATAAAAAGAGAGGAAACACAAATAAAAGAAAAAAAACGTTCATGCAATTTTAAGTTTTTATTTAGTATGACGATCTATTGTTTTAATAGGAAATTTCTTTTAGCACGAGCGGGTGAGGTGGCATCGTTGTGAAATTTCGTGGCTGTTGTTCACTGCCTAACAATTTTTCTAAAGAGAGCAAAGACATTTTTTTTGATCCCACTTCTAATAAAGCACCCATGAGGTTTCGGATCATGTTGTATAAAAATCCATTCCCGGTAAAATAAAAGGTCAAAAGATCTTCATGCAGCTCATATCGGATACTAAAAAGGGTGCGAACGCTCGACGGAGGGCGGTTTTCTTTGTTTGTAGAATTTGAAAATTGGATGAAATCATGTGTGCCCTCAAGAATATCGATCGCTTCGTCCACCAATGAAAGATCTAAAAAATGGGGGAAATGGAGCGTATTATGCCGCAAGAAAGGGGATTGAAGAGTCGACCTTGATAAGGTATAGGTGTAAACTTTTTGTTTGGCATGAAATCGAGCATGAAAATTGATTTCTACCTGGTCGACCTCGAGAACCCTAATTTCCCTAGGGAGGCGGGCATTAAGGGCATTTTGGATTACTTTAGATGGTCTTAAAGTTTTTAGGTCGAAGTGGGCCACTTGCCCTAGAGCATGCACCTTGGCATCTGTACGGGATGCTCCAACTACTTGCACAGGCTGTTTATCAAGATGGAACAACGCCTCCTCTAGGGCCGCTTGAATTGTAGGATCTGCTGATTGACGCTGAAATCCGCAGTAATCTGTACCGTCATAAGCGACTTTGATTTTATAGCGTTGCATAACTCGATTTAGACTTTAAATTGGTCCATAGTTTAGCTGAAAATTGTGAAGGAAACAAGAATTAGAATAGGTTCAGGAGGTGATCAAAATTTTATTTAATAGACCGACATCCTCCGGATAGGTAATTTTGATATTAAGGGGCGATGATTCTAAAATTTTTCCTTGAATATGGTGTCTAAGAGCATGGGTGATTAAATCGGTTGTGGTTTTGTCAAATTCTAGGTCTAAAACTTTTCTATCTGCAAGCTGAGGAGTATATACCTCCCAGGCATCGTTACGATCTAAAACGGTCCATTCATTGTGGCGGATTTGAACAAGCGTATCTCTTATCTTGGAACCTAAAGCAACAACTCTGAAGTTTTCAGACTCGGCTTTCAGTCTTAAGATATCCCTTTCTTCAAAAAAAGGCCTTGCGGCATCGTGAACAATAATTTTTTCAATTTCTGGGGCGATCAATTTATAGCCTGATTGAACCGATTCTATCCAGGTTTTTCCGGGGAATGCCGTTTTTATCCCTTTTGGTTGCAAGAGGGTGGGGTGTAGCACAACGACTATATCATCAAAAAGAGAGGTTTTAATGAGTTTGTTGAGAACAAACAGGTAAAGAGGTTCATCAAAAACAGGGAGAAGCTGTTTAAGCCGTTTTTTAGAAAAACGGCTTGAAGTTCCCCCTGCAAGAAGAATTAGTCCTAAACGGGTCACTAGGAAAGGTGTTTAGACAAAATTTTGGCTAGTTCGAACATCGTAACTTGGTTCTTTTTGAAGATAACTTTCAAGTGCTCGTCAGCATTGATGTTTCTTCTGTTTTTAGAATCTTGTAGCTTGTGCTTCTTAATATAATCCCACATTTTTTTTACGGCTTCAGTTCGTGGGAGGGGAGATGAGCCGATTACTTTTGCAAGTTCTGCTGAGGGTTTAAGAGGTTTCATAAAAGCTGAATTTGCTTTTTTTGCTGAAGCTTTTTTTGTTGCTGCTGCTGACATAGAGACTACCTTGGGGTTTTCTATCTAACTTAGCTGA
>RGYU01000061.1 GCA_010031885.1 Chlamydiota bacterium
GCTAAGCATGTAGTCATTTGAGGTGAAGCTATTGAGCACGAGAGTTCGATTCTCTCCGCCTCCAAGCCAAATTAAGGCTTCAGTTTTATGACTGAAGCCTTTTGTTTTTAGCGAGATGCAACACAAAATTCATACCGAAAAATTCCGCTGCATAAAGCTCAATTACGCAGTATTTACGCACTAGGCTGGATGAAACTGCAGTAAAACGACCATTCTTCTCCCCCTCTTCTAGCAGCAGAAAAGAAGCTTGCCTGCACGCTAATGCTCTAGCGATTGTTTTGGTTTGCAGCATTGCGTTAGGGGGTGTAAGCAAAAAGCCTGACGCTAAAACGCACAACTACCTAAAGCAAGCTTCCCTAATCCTATTATCTCTGGATTTCGATGATGCAGGTAAAAAGAAATACAGCTTCTGGATGACCCTATACCCTAATCTGCGCCCTTGGCCATCACCTTTCTGCAAAAGCCCAGGAGATGCTGCTCAAGTAATTTCTATGAATATTGCAAATTGGATCAGAGCTGGCCTTTCTACTTCATAACATTCAAACAAAACAATTTCGCTAGTTTTTAATTAACCTATTTTTTGATATAATTTATTAAACTAATTTCTTAAATAAAAATGAAAAACAATAGCGAATTTTTTAAACATCTTTTCAGTATCACCTCAAATGAACGAGGCAAAACTTTTGAAGCTTATTGTAAGTGGTTTTTAGAAAACGACCCCATCTATGCCTCTCAATTGAAAAAGGTTTGGTTATGGAAAGATTGGCCTGGAAATTGGGGCAGAGACAAAGGGATCGACCTAATTGCAGAAACTCATAGAGGTGAGTTTTGGGCTATCCAGGCTAAATGTTATGATAAGAATTACTATGTCACTAAAGAAGACGTAGATAAATTCCTTAGTGAGTCTTCAAGAGCAATCATCTCATACCGATTATTGATCTGTACAACTGACCTTTTAGGAGATAATGCTCGCGAAGTGATTGCAGGACAAGAGAAACAAGTTGGCATCTGCTCTCTAGAAAACTTGTTAACTTCCTCTCTAGAATGGCCTATTTCTCTGGATAGTCTTCAAACGTGCCCACCGCGCCAGCCTAAAACTCCCAGACCTCATCAAGAAAAAGCTATTTTAGACATCTTAGATGGTTTTAAAAACCATGATAGAGGACAACTCTACATGGCCTGCGGAACAGGGAAAACTCTTGTCGGATTATGGCTTTCAGAGCGATTGAAATGCCAAAACACGCTAGTACTTGTCCCCTCCATCTCTCTTGTTTCCCAGCTTTATCAAGAATGGGTCGCAAACGCCACCACTAAATTTATTCCAATTTTTGTCTGTTCAGACCCTACAGTCAGTGACAATGATCAAATAGTTACGAATCTTTACGAGCTTGGGTTCCCTACTACAACTGATCCAAAAGAAATTCTTGATTACTTTTCCTCAGAAAAAACAGTCCCGAAGGTGATTTTTTCAACCTATCACTCATCTCCTGTAATAGCAGAAGTCTGTAATCTAGATAAAACTCTCATATTTGATCTAACCGTAGCTGATGAGGCGCATCGATGTGCGGGAACTGCTAAAAGCGACTTTGCAACACTTTTCAAGCCAGAGGCAATAAGAACTCGACGTAAGTTATTCATGACCGCTACGCCAAAAATCTTCTCTGACCATGTAAAAACTAAGGCTAAAGAACTTGAATATGAAATTATTTCGATGGACGATCACCAGAAATTCGGTCCAGTTTTACATAAACTTCCCTTTTCTGCTGCCATTGCTCAAGATTTGCTGTGTGACTATGAAGTGCTTATTTCCATTATGGACGATAGCACATTTCGAGAATATGCTGAAAAAGGGCGATTTGTGGCTATTCATAACCATGAAAGTGATGCCAGAACCGTTGCAAGTCAACTTCTAATATCCAAAGCGATAAAAAGCCACGATCTTCGGCGCGTGATTACATTCCATAATAGAAAAAGTGCTGCCCAAGATTTTATCACCACTTTTCCTATAGCTCTTGATTTGATGCCAGAGCATCAGCGACCTGTAGTTGGGTTTTATGGAATGATTCTAGGAGAAATGCTACAAAGCAAACGCAAATCCATTTTAAAGCTCTTTGAAAGCCTAGAAATAGGACAATCTGGTGTTCTAGCGAACGTTAAATGTCTATCTGAAGGAGTCGACGTTCCTACACTGGATGGAGTTGCTTTTATCGATCCTAAAGGTTCAGAAATAGACATTGTCCAAGCAGTCGGAAGAGCTATTAGAAAAGCTCCAAACAAGAAAAAAGGTCTAATATTGCTACCTGTTTTCATTGATGCCAATGAAGACCCTGAGATTAATTTAGAAGAGTCGTGCTTTAAGCCCATCTGGAAAGTATTAAATGCTTTGAAAGCTCATGATGACATATTGGCTGAAGAATTGGATTATTTGCGATTAGAGCTTGGCAGGCGCACATACCGACAACCCCCCAAGCTGGGAAAAATCTCGATAGACTTACCTGTTTCAATTGGAACCGCATTCAGTGATTCTTTAAAACTTAAAATCGTAGACAGGTGTTCATCCACCTGGGAATTCTATTATGGTCTTCTTTTAAGATATATCGAGGAATTCGGTAAGGTACCTACTAATACAGAACTTGAGTACTGCAATTACAACCTCGGTTCTTGGATTTCAATACAAAGGAAAAGCTTTAATAAAAATGAACTCAAAGCCTCCTACATCTCGCGTTTAGAAGCACTGCCTGGGTGGGTTTGGGATGCATTAGAAGCTTATTGGCAACAAGGGTTTGATAATCTTAAAGAGTTTTTCCAAAGTCACGGTCATTTAAATGTACCGTTCAATCATTGTATTGATGGCTTCAATTTAAGTTCTTGGATGTCTGTACAAAGAAGGACTTTTAAAAAGAAGAAAATGAGCCCCGAAAGACAACTCAAACTTGAATCTATTCCAGAATGGTCTTGGCAAGTTTTCGATGCGCTATGGGAAAAAGGTCTTTCAATATTACTGGCTTTTTATGAAAGAGAAAAACATATCAATATCACTCGACATTACTCTGAACAAAACCTAAAACTCGGTACATGGATCAGAAATCGTAAAAAAGATTATGAATTAGGCAAACTCCCTCTAGAAAAGCAGAAAAGACTAGAAAGCATACCTGGATGGACCTGGGAAAGTGATCTGGATGCATCTTGGAATAATGCTTTTAGATTATTACAAAAATATTCAAAAGAAACTGGTCATTCAAAATTTCCACGAGGGCATAAATATGAAGGATTTAACTTAGGTGTTTGGGTTTCAACTCAACGAAGAGCACATTTATTAGGTAAACTCCCCCCTGCGCGAAAAGCTCAACTAGAATCACTTCCTGGATGGCTATGGAATGTTGTAAAACAACGTGATGAAATTGCTTTCCAATCTATAGATTCCTTCGTGAAACGAGAAGGCCATGCTTTCATACCCACAACCCATGTTGAAAATACATTTCCATTAGGAAAATGGGTATCTCGACATCGGCTATACTATACTCAAGGAAATCTAGAAGAAGAAATTAAAGTAAGACTTGAAAGCTATCCAGGTTGGTTTTGGAATGCTCATGAAGGGTATTGGGAATGGGGTAAACATATTCTGCTCAAATTTGTTGCTAGAGAGGGGCACAGTCGAGTCAAGTGTTCACATCTTGAAGATGGATTTGAACTTGGGCGATGGATTGGAATATGGAAAACTCAATACAACAAGAATGCCCTTCCTCAATGGAAAGTTGATTTTTTTGAAGCCTTACCTCAGTGGTCTTGGGATGTGAAGACTGATCGCTGGCACGAAGGCTTTAATATTTTAAAACTGTATGTACAAAGAGAAGGGCACACCTCTGTGCCAGCTAAACATGTAGAAGGTGATTTTAAATTGGGAGTCTGGGTACGTACCCAAAGGTACTCATACGTTAAACAATCCTATGGCAAAAAACTTTCGCAAGAAAAAATTAATCTGTTGGAATCCTTACCTGAATGGTCATGGGATAATCAGCCGAGGAATCTTGGAATGAAGGCTATGAAGTTTTAATGAAATTCGTAAAAATCAACGGACATGGGGATGTTTCCGCGAGGCATGTGGCGGAAGGATTTGAACTGGGCACTTGGGTTTCGGGCCAAAGATATAGCTTTAAGAAAAAACGACTTTCGACTGAAAGAATTGCTCTCCTCGAAAAAATTCCTGGGTGGGTTTGGAAAGGGTCTCGCCGAAAACCTACCTAAAGTTAGGATTCTTCTTTCCCTTCTCCAAAATATAAGCCCGATCAAAGGATCGAGCTTTATTAACTTATGAAAAAGTGGGAGATTCTTAAGAGGAACTATTGACCTTCTCTTCACTCTCCTTTTTTTTAGATGGTATTCCATCTAACAGCGATTCGCACAAAGGAACGAACTTTTCTAGGAGCTCTGCTGCCTGATTGTACTGAATGATAAAAGCAGTTAATGTGCCCACTAGCTGTGGAAGGGCCAGTTCAGGAACTAGTTTAGTTCTATTGCTACCAAGACGAGCTACTCCTGCTTCCCAATCTAAAATAACATAAGCATCAACCGTTCCAGCGGCTCTCCTTAGGTTGGACCAAGGATTTAAGATGAGATCGTTATTATCTTGGTACGAACACCACAGTTTCATCCTGTGGGTGGTGTTCAAGTTGCACAGGGTCGCTTGTTTTTGTTTTAGGTTGCTCAAGTTCCGCCGACAAGAATAAAGCGTAAAATGATAACTTGAGCTAAGCATGTAGTCATTTGAGGTGAAGCTATTGAGCACGAGAGTTCGATTCTCTCCGCCTCCATCTTTTTAAGCCCGAGTTAACCTCGGGTTTTTTTATTAATGAATCCGTAAACAAGCTCTTTTCTTACCGATCATTTCTATTGCAAGATTGCCTCCAACAAAAGTTTTGCATGCATCAATAGGGCTCAGTGCGCACTGGTTATAGGTCTCTTCAATCGCTTTTGATTCAAAAAATTCTTACCATAAAATCTTAAGGCGATTTCAGAAGGAGGTCACCATAAACTTTTGCGATCGCTTCGAGTACTTGATCGGTTGTATGAATGCGACAGGGAAGCGCCTCATATTCACTACATCATATATACGCACCCTCCTTTCAAATCCTCCCCCTGAAATTGGACTAGCCTTTCGGCTGCCAGACTATCAAAACACCCCTGCGGCTCTCACAAATCTACTCCTTCAAACCCAAACTATGCAATATAGAGAAGCTTTAATAGACATTCTTTCCTTACAAATACAAGAACTTCTTAATTGAAAAACCCTTAGTACGCAAGAGATAAGTTTTACATCTCAACAGTAATCATCAAAAGTATCACCGCCTGTCCATTCAAGTCCACTTGCTAGACAGAACGCTTTTTCTGCGCCTTCCTTAGTAAAAAATTTACCCATGCTAGCATGCACATATAAGCCACCTTCTAAGGTAATCTTAGCAAGCGACCACGGCTTGATAGCATTTTCCTCGGCCTGTTCACACATCACAAAAATTGATTGCCCATTACCCACCATTGCTGCTTCTAAAACCACCGATGTTGAAAAATCATTACGAGCAAAAATAGCTCCTACTGTTAATCTTGCCGCATAAGCTGCAATTGACCCTGATTCCGTTTCTTGTGGACAACAGAGAAATTCAGTCGGTGTTCTCCATTTGCGCTGGGCTGCGCTTGGCGTTTTAGCCATTACCAAGTCAGATTCATTCCATGACATTTCTATATTTGGCATTCGGGTAAGAGAAGATTCTTCCAAAAGTTTCTTCCTTGGGAGAAAATATCGTTTTGCATTTACCGAATCTGGCTCTTTCAATGGCATTTCTGAGGGTAACTCTAGGGTAAAGGAAGGCTTGAATACCCATTCTCCCAGAGTTCCACCGCCTGAAGGAAATTTAGCGCTTTTTGCCCATAAATGCATGCGCTCTAGACATGCTTGCGCCTCTTTTATACTGACACTACGCATCCATGCAAAGTTGCGATCAAGACTGCCGCTACGTAGTTTTGAAGGATCTTCGAGAAAAGCCTCAATGCTGCCACAAATCAATTCGATGCGTTTCACGGTAATTGGGTTAAGAAGTGCATTTTCTAGCCTAGTCAACCACCGCAGGTTTTCGGGTCTGTTATTTCGACGATTCGTGTCGATATGGTCAACTACATGCTCTGAGGTTGGCGGTTCACCATGGAATGCGGTTGCCACGATCCTGTGGATACGAACTGAACCAATATACATATAACCGTTCTGGCTATTTGGTTTACCAAAAGTCCATTTATCGTTAGTCGAGTGAGAGCGTTTTCCCGTAAGAGGATAGCGCAAGACTGCTCCGTTATCACGAACTGAATATTCTCTTTCGTCATAAATACAATTCACCTCAAGGTGAAAATCCTCTAAAGTAGAGTCTGTCATATAGTCCTTATTATTTAGTTAAATGTTGTCCTACTTCACGCGCGAGCCTATTACCCGCTTGGGCAGAGATGGTGTCAGCAAGTTTTTCTGCAAACCATTCTGGGCGATCATATTCATGTCCAATACTTGCTAAACTCATAACAGTCGCCTGAGAGCGAGGAATGTCAATTTGACTTGCTAGAGATCGCCCGATAAAGCGTAGCGCTTCCATTAAGGCAGCAGCCTGTTCGGCATCACTACAATTTGATAGCTTCAATGCAGAGATTATATGAGCCGCCAAAGCTCGTGCCTTTTCAATTGCGATATCATTCTCACGCAACTTGTTTGGATCGAATGGAATCAAATCTTCCCGAGCATTATCAATATCAACCGTGAGCTGATCGGAACCACAAAGAAAATCTTTACGAAGCTGATCAAGTGTTTGTTCTGCTCGTTCATAATCTTTATCTGTCCAACCAGAAGGAAGATCGATAGCTTTGTCAAGAGAGTGCTTGACGTCTTCTGGTGTTTTTGACTTGAAATAATCGGGTCGAAATTGCCACTCATGAAAGATGCTAGCGGAGCGGCGTTTGAGGTGTTCTTTTTTGCGAAAGCGAGCCTGCTTGTCGGCATTTGATATTTGACTCATGCTGAATCTTATCGGTTACGTAATTTAATAATTAAAGTAACGTAACCAATAGATCAAAAATTGTCAAGCCTTCCACGCGGATTGTCTCCCATAAAGGGGCATCTGGAGCAAAGAAAGGTGGATTTTCTTCCAATCAAAAGTTCTGAATGCGTCTCTCCGCCTCCATCTTTTTAAAGCCCGAGTTAACCTCGGGTTTTTTTATTAATGAATC
>RGYU01000062.1 GCA_010031885.1 Chlamydiota bacterium
GACGGAAGTTGAGGGCGTGCATAGGTTCCTTTTTTGGTCTTTTAAAAAGAAGAATCCAATAAGAGTACAAGTTACGAAGTAGGCTTGTAAAGAAATTCCCTGCTTTGGTGAAGAAAATTCAACCGAGCACTTTCCCCTTTTCTTAGTGGGGGTATCCAGGGAATCAAGGGAGCAGCTTTTATGAGGATTCACCTCAAAGCAAATAGTAGCAGCCACTAAAAGCAAATGATCTGTGTTTTTCTATTATATTTATTATAATTCCGTCACAATCATAAACGACCCAGAGGATGTATATATAGGTTGTCCAAAAAGACTGAAGGAGCTCCAGGGATATTTAAAAAATCTATGAGGATGTATCTTTTGTTTGATTCCTGTGTTAAAACCTTTTTGATACTTAAGAAACAAAAGCTTTTCTGGTTTTCAATAAGGTGAACCCTTAATCAAGATGGGTGGACAAGAGTCGATCAGTTTGGATGTTCTTTCAAACGCCCCCGTGGCATCCGAAGCTTTGATCCCTTCAGCTAGGCTCGTTTAAACTTTGCCTAAATTGCAAGACGAAAAAGAGCGGCACTACGCAACATATCAGGTAAGCGTGAAGAATTTAAAAAACTTTGTAAATGCCCTCAAACAAGATAGCAAGATCGAGTATATCCACGAGTAAAAGTTAGAAGAACTTAAGTAGATGTTTTTTTATGACAGTAAAGCCTAGGGCTATCAAGTAGATATAAAAAGCCGAATATGTTTTGAAATACTCAGTTATCTTTAAAGCAATCGATTTTCCTACCTACTCGGTTTTCGTTTCAAAAGAGTTTTTTTAGGTGCTGTTGAGTTTTAAATTCAGTGTGATGCGTGCCACATAACCTGTTTTTTCTGACCCGGTATACTAAATCTTTTCAAGGATGAACCTCTTCTTGAAAAATTTGGATGGTGCATTTCGTTAGCCTATATCGATTTAAGGCCCATCCTTTAAGTTTTCAACTCTATTATTGACCTAAATTATGGGCAAAAAACGACTTACATCAAGATGCAGCTTTCCTTTTTTGGTGTTGGTTTGCTTTGAGGGGATTTAGCTGGGCTTGCCGCAGAAGGTGAAGAGCTTAACGAGTCGATAGAAAACTCAAGCTTGCTTAGTCTATAGCGGCAATATTCACCGTAAGTGCTATGGACATAAAATCTTGGTAGATCGTAGGGTTTTTGTGAAACCTGTACTTGTTGTCCCACGAGCGTATTGGCTTCGATTCCAATTTCTTGAAGTCTCGAGGCAACAATCTCTGCGTTCGTCTTGGCATCAAGAACCCAACCCGATAAATTCTCCACTAAACTAGGTTTTGTTCTTATTTCAAATTTAGGAAAACAGCGTACAAGATCTATTTCGTGGGCCAAAGTGAAAAGAGTTTGTAAAAAGGCCTTCGGATTCCATTGAGATCTATCCTTGTAATCAAGCTCGTAATTTGGGTTGCAGTTGTGAAGGATTAAGTCTTTTGTTTCTTCGATAATTTGTGGATTGATACCCATCCCGCTTGCATAGTGCTGATATAACTCAAAGGAGCGTAGTTTCATCTGATCACGAGTCTCAGGTCCCGACGATTCATCCGCTCTACCTGCACGAAGAAAGAAAGCAGCAAGCCTTAGGTTGACTTGTTGCTCTTCAGTTAATTTTTCGCAAAAAGTTTTTGCCTCTTGTCGACCATTTTTTGAAATAAAATCCAAAAGAACCTCTAAATAACGGACTTGGCGGTAAGAGTGAGTGCCGTTGTGGTTCGGTCTGTAACAGGTATATTTTTTTTCGTTTACTTGAAACTGGATGTCGTCTTTTGGATCTGGATAGGAGCGATTGATGGAGACTGTATTTGCTAGATTAAAGACTTTAGGTAGATTTTCTAATTTTGGAGTTAAAGAACGCTCGAGAATGGCAACTGGTACCACTAAATCTCCGAAATTGGGATCGGCAGTTACAGAAAGATCTATTGTTGAACATTCTAAAGCTGGGAAACGTCGTGCGATTTCGGCAAGTAATTGTTCATAATCACTAAAGAGTGTTTGTAGTGTTTGAAATTGAAAGGGGAGAGGAACTAGTTTCTTTAGGTAGTCTGCTGCGAGGGGCCCGATACCTGAGGGGTGCTTTCCCGCAAGAATAGCTTCTCGTATTTTTGTGGAAGATACATTAGAAAATTCCTTCGATTCTTCAAGTACTATCCGATTAGGGCCCTTAATTCCTATGTCTTTGCCACGGTTTTGAATAAAAGCAATAAAATTTTCTTGACGCTCCCAATTACGCATTCTTTGTTGTAGATCTGCGCCCGCAGTAAGTACTACAGTCCAACCTGCATTTTCCTTTTGTATTTCGCGGTATTGTCCAACGTGGGCGCGACTACCTTCCATACCGCAATAGGATACCTCCACACCTTCAGGGAATAAGTTCAGAGTTTTG
Source organism: Chlamydiota bacterium (assembly GCA_010031885.1). Taxonomy (GTDB): domain Bacteria; phylum Chlamydiota; class Chlamydiia; order Chlamydiales; family RGXB01; genus RGXB01. The sequence continues at coordinate 2,432 of RGYU01000062.1, forward strand.
GCATACTCAATCGTAAGATACAACATTTGTATTCGCTGTTCTCTTGTCAATTTTAGTCGATCAGACGCTTCTTTTTGTTCTAAATAATCTTGGGACGCCAAACCTAAAAAGACTTTACAAACCACTGCTCCAACTTTACGCGCCGTTTTGGCTGCTTCTGCTGCTACATTTAAATGACCTAAGTGGGGTGGATTGCCGGTGATGGGAGCGTAAACGATCACTTGTTTTCCTTTAAGCATACTCTCTACACTAGCTGCCGAGTGCGCTACTGCTAAAGAGCTTGTTACTGGTGTAGTCATGATCCCCCCAAATAAAATAAAGTTATTAATAGTATACAACTAAATAAATTTATTTACAATAGGGAAAGTACGGGCGCTGGTCGATATCTCCCTAAGTTCTTCTATTGCAATTGTTTTAGGAGCTTTTATATGAATGCCGAATATCTTCTAAAAAACCCAGTACATTTTGATCTTGACGGAAGTTGAGGGCGTGCATAGGTTCCTTTTTTGGTCTTTTAAAAAGAAGAATCCAAATAGAATACAAGCTAGCTATTAGGCCTGTAAAGAAATTCCCCCCTTTTAAGAAAAAAATTCACCCAGGCGCTTTACCCTTAGCCTAAAGGGGGAGGGGGTATAAGGGGACTAAAGGGAGGGGGTTTTATGAGGGTGCACGATAAAGCAATCAGCACCAGCTACTAAAAGTAAATGATTTGCTTTTTTTATAAGATTTATTATAATTAATCTTCAATAATTCTATAGGAAGGAAACTATCACCAGCCCAATTCAAAATTTGCATAATGAGCATATAACCTTCTTTCTTTGTTCCGAAGCTCCTAAAGCTCCGGAAATTCGACCTCTAGATACACCCGTGCCTCGTATTCCGCTTTTATATTTGGATGGTAACAGTAAAATCGGACAGAAGGAGTTTCTACCTATAAATAATTTTTTTAGTGTAGAAGAAGACGATTCAGAGCGCCGCTCACCTTCAGCCACCTCCCAGAATCGTTTGATACCAATATCACGAAAGGAAAATACTCCCCCTCCCAAACAAGCAATCCAGTTCGTTCCTGTCGATTCATCCTCTAAAAAACAAACCACTTTAAGACTTGAACCAGAAAAGCTATCTGATGGATCTATAGGGCATTGGGAACAAAAATTTGGATCAGGCCTAGCTGTTGCTGCATTTGCCCCTAGCTCATTCAATGACCGTGAAATTTGTAGAATGGAAGAGCAAGCACCATTTACACTTACAAGATGCGCTAGAGCATTAGTCCAGGTTCTTCGACTTAAGAAAAGGCTAAAGCCGAGGAGTTATTTTGTTCTGGAAGGCGAAGCTAAACTCCAAGAGGTGGTCCCAGTCGCAGTAGGTAGTGAAACAAACATAATCAAAGGATTTGCTCCTAGGCAAACTTCTAAGAGCCCTGTTTTTCGTCCAGAGTCTTTAGGACAAAGCTTGATAGGCAAACCTGGCCCTGGCAGGTTATTCATAATTAACGAGGAGTTTTCGGAGTCTAATTCGGGCTCTGATTCGGGCTCTGATTCGGGCTCTGATTCGGAGTCGGAGGCTGGATATCCAGATTTCCGAATCAACCCCTAAATCTAACTCTAACCATCCCATAGAGTACAATCAAAAGTATAAGGGTCTAATTACAGGGATTGCCCCTTATCTAATTTTAGTAGATGAAATGCCTAATTTTTATAAATTTTTAGTGAACGAAGTTTCTTTATGAGTTTTTCTGGTTTACGATCGTCCATGAATTTAGAATCTTTTTCTTTGAATCCAGGGGGCCTAGATAATTTTGTCCCTTCCCAGAGCTTGGAAAAACGTTTTCTTAAGGAACTACTAGATTCTCATCTCGGTTGGCGAAAGGATTTGGGGCCGATGAATTTCTCCCCCTACGGCTTTCCCGAAGACTTAAAAAAACCACATCCCTCTACAAAACCAATTGCCTTAAAAGCTATTGTTTTAAGCTCAAAAAGGGGTAGCGCCCCCTTGCCTAGGCCTTGCTTAGCACCAACTGAAAAGCCCGCCCTGCCAGTAAGAGTTGCCGGAAGTGCCCAAGGGACTTTCGCTATGATGGAACGTAAAGGAAAAAAGCCGCATCCAAAGTCTTTTACCATGTGTAGCAGAGACGAAACACTGTCCCCAATTTGTGATCCCTTTATTGCAGGTGTCACGATTCCCCCTTTACAGAGTGGTGCCGTGAATGGGTTTGAAAAAATATTTGCCTCTAAAGCTAAGGCGAAGGAACAAACTTGCCTTGTGTATACTGTTACTGAATGCACTCAACACAAAAAAGGCTTTGACCTCTGATCCCAAAGATTTTTAGTGGAAAAAGTCCTCTAAGCAAATGCTTTCCATAACAACCTGATCCTAGCGGGTTTTATGCTAAATCAAATTTGCTTTTCTTTTTTTAGATCTATTTTAAGTTACAAATTATCGCGTATCTATATTTATGGTGGACTATTACTTTTCAGAGCAGCTCCATGCCTATTAAATGGATCTGAAATCAAAAATAAATGGAATTACAAAAAAGGTATTAAGAGATATATAAAATTTAGTGCGAAAAATAATATAAATATAATGGGTGGATTATAATTTTTTAAAAGGGGTAATTCAAAATGTTCTTAAAATTAATTGCTAAACTAAGTCTTCTTGCGATTTTTTCAAGTAATTTACTTTTTGCAACAATTTTAGATCAGGGTCAAGCCTTAGAAACGAGTGGTATTGCATTAAAAGATTTAAAAATTTGCCATCAAAATGGGTGGAAAAATCTAAGCATATTTATCGAATATCAGATTGAGCCTAATAAAGAAGAATTAGATCCAAAATGTTTAAAAAATTATGTCAAAAATTTTTTGAGTCAGTATAAAAACTCTGAAGATTATTGGGAAATAATGAATAGTACTATTGTCAAGTGGATTGCAAAAGATTTCCCAGATACTCAAGCGATCAAGTCTACCTTTTTATTAAAACCCGATAAAATAGTCCCATTTACCCGGTATTCGACGATTTATTTTGATGAATTGGATAAAAAATTCATAGAAACGTTTGGATACGAAAAGGAAAATTTTGCAATTTGCAATGAAACATTTAAATCAATCAATCTATCGGTATCCTGGGAATTTAAAAAGCCTACTTCACCAAAGGATTATTTCGATTTTCAAGATTTGGATGCACAGATTACCCTCTTTTTTAAAGAAAACCCCTTATGTTTTTCAAAGTGGGAATATTTAAAACCCAAACTAGAAAAGCAATTACTGAAAAAATTTAAATCTATTAAGAAAGTCGATGTAAATATTACATTAATAAACTAGGTTTTTTTAAACCCGTATTGATAGAAAAAATGGGGCTGAGTTGAATAAATCATTTATAAGTCTAGGGTAACTATTTCGCTCTTCACTCTTGTCCATCTCTTTCGATTGGGATTTATATTAACGTAAGCAGGAGGGGGAGCGCCTGAAAAGGCAAAGCAAAAAGCCCTTCCTAAAGAAGGGCTTTTTCAACTCCAGATACTGGGAACACTTCGAACTTTTGACTGGATCGGCTTTAAAGATAAATTTTTATCTGCCTCACATTTAGCCTGTTATAAAAATCTTGCGGATAATGTATCTTGTGGGATACAATGAAGTTATGGAGATCGAGATTGAGCTTTACGAAACAGCTTCTGGTCACTGCCCTTTTGATGATTGGTTTGAATCCTTAAGGGAGCTACATACTCGCGCTAAAATTCTTACCCGACTTGACCGTCTAAAAGAAGGGAACTTTGGCGATTGTAAAGCCCTTGGTGATGGAATTGCAGAACTAAAAATTCATTACGGGCCAGGAATTAGAGTCTATTACTCGAAAATAGGCAATAAGATCGTGCTCTTGCTTTGCGGCGGAGATAAAAGTTCGCAAACCAAGGACATTAATAAAGCTAAGGAGTATTTAAAAGAATACCAATTGAGGGAGAAAAAACATGGCAAAAAGTAAAAATTATCAAGAATGGCTCATAGAAAAGCTAAAGGATCATGATGAAGCTGTTGCCTATCTCAATGCTGCCTTAGAAGAAAGTCTTAAAGGGGATGAAGAGTCCCAACATCTTTTCCTTGTTGCTATTCGCAATGTTGCTGAAGCACAAGGTGGCGTTGGGAATCTTGCAAAAAAAGCAGGTATTGGAAGAGAGAGTCTCTATAAAACTCTTTCGGAAAAGGGCAATCCTAAATGGCATACTCTTGTTTCATTAGTGATTGCTTTGGGATTAAATTTACGACTAACATAAATAGAGAACTGCAAACATGGATTCAACGCTTATACACACTAAACTGCACAACATTAGAACCCTGACTTTAGAATGGGGAGAAGCTGGAGGGTTGTTTTTATCTATAGAACCTCTTATGCGATATCTTGCAGAAATCAACAAAGGTAGGTAGAGAGGGTTTTTAAGGTCAAAAAAGGGTGCTTCTCCGGATTGGCTAAGCCGAATTTGGAAAATAGAAATCCAAGAAAGGGGAGCTTAAGCCTACACAATCTCGATGATAAGCCACCTGCTGAAAGCAAAAAGCCCTTCCTAAAGAAGGGCTTTTTTAACTCCCCGAGTAAGATTCGAACTTACGACCAACGGATTAACAGTCCGCTGCTCTACCGCTGAGCTATCGAGGAATATGAGA
>RGYU01000063.1 GCA_010031885.1 Chlamydiota bacterium
TTGAGGCATCTCTTTTAGTCTATATCCAGTGAAATTTCATCCTCGTCTACAATAGATTGACCCCCTGTCGTGCCGCTAGCCTCCCTCCAGAGCTCGAGGGCATGGTCAAGGCTAATCCTCTCCGATGGGTTATGACGAATGAGCCCTTTTAATACGTCCACGATTTTTTTTGGCCAATCGACTAAATTTTCTTCAATTACCAAATCAGAAATTTTTTGTTTGAGGGTGATAAACTCCTGTAAATTAGTGCATTCTTGATAAAGAGTGCTAATTTTTTCTCTATGCATTTCTAAGTGGACAATAAGATTCTCTTCAAACGAATCTTTATTGAGCAAAGCAAAAAGGGTCAATCCTAACGTATAACAATCTACCAGAAAAGGGGAATAGGTTGGATTTTCGATTTTTGGTTCTTGCAGAAGATTAGGAATTTCTCGCCCGCCGAAATAGTTTTGTTTGTACTCTGGAGGGAAGTAGCCTCTTGATCCAGGCATCTGCGACGAGGAAAAATTTTTTGTCGCAAATCCGTAATCGCAAAGGTAAACTTCAATCTCGTCACTGTCGTGAACTAAAATGTTATCGGGCTTGATATCTCGATGAGCTATACCTAAGGAGTGCAATAGGGCGACCTTATGGATGATCTTTTCCCCCAACTCCAGCCAGAATTCGCTAAATTGATCTTGGTTAGCCCCCAAAAAACTGACTAGATCACCACAATTTGCATATTTTGTGAAATAGTCCTCTTGATATATGTCCTCTGCTGATCCATTGGCTTTTATGATCCGACGGATCTTTGGGGCAACTTTGGCTTTTGATGCTTCAAGGAACAGATCCAAGGTGCCTGACTCGATATCATCGCCTTCTTTTCTTAGTTTTCTTGGCGTGCTGTAAACATAGGTTTTCCAGCCTTGTTTCCCTTTTTTTAGAGCGGGTACTACGTACATCTGAGACGATTTTACCAAGGTGGAGCGATGTAACAAGAATTCTACATTTTTTGTGGTGTAGGGTTCCTTATGGGACTCTAAAATAAACTCTTTAGCGTAGTGTCCTTTCAATGATAGACGAAGACCAGAATTCATCCCATTTGCATGTATCAGTATGGATCTGAACGTATTTTCAATCTTTTTTTCCTCTAGATTCAATTCTTGATGTAGAGAAGTTGCTAAAGGTTTTCTTACTTCTACAGAATTTTTACATAGCGCGAAATCTGTTGTTAAACAAGGCAGAGAATGTGGAAGGGGATCTTTTTGGGTCGCTGAGGTAGGAGTTGAAGCGCTAGATTTAGGGGTCGCCGGGGAAGAGGTTTCAGCCCTAGAAAAATAGCGGATAACAGGGTCAAATATGCTGCGTATGGACATAGTGTTTTAATCTTTCAAATTCAAAAAGAAGGGTCTATTTTTTATTTTTTTTGCTTTAAAATAAAGATAAAAAGATTGCCCTCCAATAAATTCAAAAGCGTGCTGCATACGGTTCGGGCTTACTTAAAATTATGGCCTTAGGATTCTAATTAAAAAAAACGATTTTATGCCAATACAGATAAGAGAATAATTTCTACTTTAGACTCTTTGAATAGATTCTAGAGTTACATAAAACTATCTGAGGTGATCAAAAAACCTTTTTTGCACCCTAATATGTTGCTAGCAGCTTTGTTCACCAGCCCTCAAAGCTGCTAGTTTTTTTTAAGGATTAAATCCTTTCAAAGTGTTAGTTCAGTATCACTAGGATATTCGACTCCGATAGAATAGACCGCATCGGCCCCTTGGGGCACCTCGGGAGAGGTAAGGATCGATTGAGGGAGAAGCTTAGTCCTCTCGAGAAGTCTTGAAGTACGAATAGGATCCAAATGGGCCCCAAAGTCATCGATTAAGAGCAAAGGGTTTTTTTGTGTTCTATTTCGTAATGCCGAAAGTTCAGCGAATCGCAAGGCGAGAACCATCGCCCTTTTTTGCCCTTCGGAAGCGTGGATAGAGGCCTCTTTATTGTTCAAAAGAATTTCAAAATCATCCCGATGAGGACCGCTCAGGGTTGTGCGCCGTTCCAATTCTTTGGCACGCATGCTGACACCCATTTCAATTTTTGAGGGTGCATATCTTAAATCAATGGTTTCATTTTGATTCATCAAGGCCCTCTCTTCATCTTTTAAAAAAAGTTGAAGCTCCTCAAGTAACTCAAAACGCCTTAGTTGTAGATGCTTTGCGCTTTGATCCAAAATTTCTTCAAATGGATCCAGGGCTCTGATAGCACCTGCTTTCAATGCAGCATTTTTTTGTTCCAGAGCATGTGTATAACGCTTGAGATGAAAAGCATATTCTTTAGAGGCTTGGCAAAGAATTTGATTGAGATATTTTCGCCGATATTGGGGCCCACCCTCAATCAAAATAACATCTTTAGGACAAACAATTCCCACCGGAATTACCCCTAAGAGGGGACTATAGCTCTTGTAGGCGGTTTGATTGAAACGGATCTCTTTTCCCTGCTGGCCAAAACGGTAGCGGATTTCATGGTCAACCAGGTCCTCCTCAAATTGTAGAGTGACCTCAGCATCTGTATGCCCCTCTTTTAAAATCTCTTTGAGATTTTCCGTTCTAAAGGAGCGTCCAAGGGTCGCCAATGTAATCGCTTCAAGAAGATTGGTCTTGCCAATCCCGTTTGGTCCCACAATCGCAAACATCCCCCTCGCTAGATTTAAATTGCAAAAAGAGTGAGAGCGAAAATGGTGAACCTTCAGACTTTTAATCATCTTCTTTCAATCGCATTGGCATGACGACAAAGTCAACCCCTACAGAAGCAGGATCTAAAATCAGTCCTGGCATATAAGGATGGCAGATACCGAGGCGGACTACATCCCCTTTCGAGTGCTTTAAGGCCTCCATCACGTAGTGAGGATTGAACGCAATATCCAGCTCCTTGGCCACATCTACAGCCATCTCCACCTCTCCCTCACCGTACTCCGGGCTTTGCGCTCTAAGTCGCATCACACCGTCTTTGAAGGTGAAGCGGGCAGAATGGCTTGTTTCCGAGGTGAAAAGGGCGATCTGGCGCAAAAGAGCCACCCATTCTTCTTTATGAATATTGATCATCGTCAATTCATTTTGATCCACAAATGCTCGGGCATAGTCGGGATAGGGGAGGCCAATCAGTTTAGCGATCAGACACACAGGGCCTACTTTTAGCAAGATTTTTCCATCTAAAAAGGAGAGTGTGGCAGTTTCATCAAAGCTTAAAAGATCGATCATCTCTTGAACCGCTTTTAGGGGAACAACTGCGGTGATGTCTTGATCCATTTCAATCGGTTTTTGAAAACGGGCTAACCGTTTTCCGTCGGTTGCAACAAACGTTGCCACCTTCTTTTCAATCTTCATGAGTACCGATACGCAAGCGGGCTTTCCCACCTCTTCTCTTGCCGCCGCAAAAGAGGTGCGGATCAACATCTCGCGAAGATCATCGCTTTTGACATCTACTGTGTGTCCATTCATTTGCGTTGGAATAGGGGGGAACTCCCCTTTGTCGATGCCATTCACTTTAAAGTGGGAGGATCCTGCACGAATTTGGGCAATGTTGCCCTCCACAGTGATTTCGATCATTGGAGTAGATAGTTCACGAATCAACTGAAAAAATCGGCGAGCGGGTAAAGTGATCGCCCCTGCAACCTCTACTTGTGCTGGCATGGAGGCTTGAAGGCTCACATTGAGGTCTGTAGCGCTCAAAGTGATCATGTGATCACTTGCTTCAATCAGTACATTTGAAAGGATGGGGAGGATCGCTTTTGCCGGGACAATCCGTTGTGCGACAGAGATAAGGGAAACCAATTGCGACCGATTGACGATGCACTTCATTCCGATAGCTTCCAGTGTGTTACTCATAGAGCCTTTTGCTTAAATCTTTTGGAAAAGATTAGAGGATCAAAAGTGTCACTGTCAATCGATTTTTCGACTTAGATGGGAAAAAGGGGGAAGATCGGCCAAGATTAAAACCAAAAACTAGAGCTTAGGATAAAAAGAGGGGCCCATTTTGAGGTTTCAAGCTCTAACGTCGCTTTAAGATCTACAGCATGGGTGGTTCTATTGATAGTAGCTTTCAAAGATAGGACACAGTTCTTAATAGTGTTCTCTCCCTTTTGTATAACCAAGTACCAGGTAGTTTCGGTCTTAAGCTTATCGTCTAAAGATTCCACCTTATAGTGTGGTTGACTATCTTCTTTTTCAGGCGACATTAGTCTCAATCCTTTTTCCATTAGTAGATCGTTTATACTAGAGACAAGAGTATTTACTGGTGATTGAGATAGGTAATAATAGAGAGTACTGCGTAGCAAATGATTATCATTTGTAGATGCAATTAAAAAATCTAAAAATTGTTGAGATTGGTTTTTATTATATTGTTGAGTTTCTAAGCCCTTCAAAGTTGTCAACGTAGCACATCTTTTGCAATCATTTTTAGTTAGATCTAGCTCTTCTTTTTCCACGAGAGGCCTTTCGCGCAATTCGCTTTCAATAAGCTCTTTTAAAACTGTAGAAAAATCTTGCTCACCCTTCTGATTGAGCTTAAGTTCAAAAGCCTGTGTTGAGGCGGCAGGGGAAACTACAGCACCAGTAGAGGCAGCGCCTTCCTGCTCTTTTGGTTTTTGTTCAGAAGGTACAAAGAGGCGGTAGATAGCCTTAAAAGGAAATAAAAAGGCAGCGGCTATGAATTTAAAGACAGCAATAGCCACGCGGGCTACCTTGCTTAAAGGGGTGACCACAAAGCGCTCGTAAGCAGAGGAGGGGGGAGTTTGCGGTATGCTAGATGTCATAAAATCTCCTTTTGAGGTGTAATTTTACGAAATTGATAAATTTTATTACAATAATAATATAAATATTTTTATCTAAACCTGCTAAAATCAGTGCAATAGAGCCAAAAAAACTTAAGCTATTCCAGTTCAGTAACTAAAAGAGCACAAGAGGCTAACCCCTTGTGCTCTAGTCGTTAAAACAGACGCTAAACAGGCAAACTAAGACTATGTATTTAGTGAATTTGCCGCATGATCATCGCCTCTGCGATTTATTTTGACGTGCGCCAGTATGAAGAGGAAAAGCTTCAGCCGCCCGCCCTTGGATAATTGAGCAACAGCTCTATCAACAATATTTTTTAGAAACTCAGTCGCCACTGGTCTGTAAACGTCAGCTTTCGCTTTTTTTGCATCCGATGGCGCAGGAGTGACAATTGGGGCTACAGGGCCTAAAGGTATGCTCTGTTGGCGTGCTTGTTCCCTTTCGATAATAACAGGGTTTTTAAGCTCTATCGTCGCTTGAATCTCCACAGCATGAGTGCTTTTATTAATGGTAGCTTTCAAAGATAGGATACAGTCCTTAAAAATTTCTCCAGGAACTCCGTTTTCGAGTTTCCTTAAACACATTTTGCAAGTATTTTCGGTTTTTAGTTCATCGCCTGAAGATTCCACCTTGTAGGACCTAATGGCGTCATCAGGCATACTTAGAAACAAATTTTTTTCTTCCATAAGCGGTTTGCCTATTCCGCGGACAAATTGGAGTAATGAAGTTTGAGCCAGGTAAAAATAGAAAAGACTCCGTAGCGAAGGTTGGTCAGATGAAGATGCATCTAAAAAATCTAAAAACTGTTGAGAATGCTCTGAACCATATTCATGAGTTTCCGATCCATTAAAAGTAGTCATTTTAGTGCATCTAACAAAATCTTTTTCAATTTGTTCCCGCTCATCTTTTTCCACGAGAGGCCTTTCGCGCAATTCGCTTTCAATAAGCTCTTTTAAAACTGTAGAAAAATCTTGCACACCCTCATGATCAAGCTCTACTTCAAAAGCACGAACAGGAGCGGCAGGAACAGCAGGGGAAGGGGAGGCGGCTTCTTTTTGTTTTGGTTCAGAAGGTACAAAGAGGCGGTAGATAGCCTTAAAGGGCCAAGTGACAATAGCGGCTATGAATTTAAAGACAGCAATAGCCACGCGGGCTACCTTGCTTAAAGGGGTGACCACAAAGCGCTCGTAGGCAGAGGGGGGGGTGGTTTGGGGTATGCTTGATGTCATAAAATCTCCTTTTGAGGTGTAATTTTACGAAATAGATAAATTTTATTACAATATTTATATAAATTTTTTTATCAAAATCATTGATTGTCAATTGAATAGAGTTGAAAAAAAATAAGCCACTCCCGTTCAGGTACTAAAAGAGCACAAAGGGCTAACCCCTTGTGCTCGAATGCTTAAAACAGGCAGTTACTAGGTAATTTTTAGTAAAAACCTAGTTAGATTAAGGTTATTGATGACCTCTTCTTCTGGCCGCTTTATTTTGCTTTTGTCTGCTAAGAGGGGGAAAGTCTGTTGCCGAACCACCTTGAACCACTGGAACTGAAATATGGTTAGCAAGTTTAAATATCCCGTGGGCTGTTTTAGTTGATGTAGCCTTGGTCAAGATTGTTGGGGTTCGATGGGAAACTTGAGTTCGGTTGGCATATTGAGCAACAGCTTGCTGAGTAATATTAGTTAGGAACGCAGTCGCTGCTGGTCTGAAAACTTCAGCTTTTTCCGCTTTTTTCGCTTTTAAAATGTTTCGAGCGATATAACCTCTTCCTAGCGCTTGAATCTTTACAGCCGCTTTTTCCGCTTTTTGAAGTTTTCGAGCGTTATGGCTTCTAATTACCGCTTGATTCTTTACAGCCGCTTTTTCCGCTTTTTGAAGTTTTCGAGCGTTATGGC
>RGYU01000064.1 GCA_010031885.1 Chlamydiota bacterium
TTAACACTACCGATACACAAGCTAGTATCTTTGCTGGTGTTGGAAAAACCTTTCGCGATACGTACTACCTGGGATTCGAAGCAAATAGTTATTTTCCTAATCACTACATCCTTTGGTCAAAACGCCCGGGCGTTACTGTAACCGATTCAACGTATGAAACATCTTTCCAAATAGAAGATTATGTGAACTTGGATTTGTTACCTGGTTACCGTATTTCCCCAGAGTGGTTGATCTATGGGCGTGCAGGAATTTCCTTTTCAAATATAACCGAAAATCAAGAAGCTATTTCAACCGTACCCCCGTCAAACGACACAAATTCTAGAGTAGGGGGTCGATTTGGTGCGGGGATAGCCTATGAAATTACCCAACATTTTGGTGTTGGAATAGACTATTATTACTCATACTATCCAAAAAGCACGCATAATTTCTACGGTAGAAGTACTGGATATCTACTAGACAGCTACTCGAACTACGTGGGTATTTCATTATTCTACACCGTGTAAACAAAAGCAAGTAAGTCCAAAGGCTTTAAAGAATCTTGCAGGGGTCGTAACATTTACGGAGCATAATGGCTTAGCCGTAATGGTCACTTCTGAGTAAAATAACCGGAATGTCAATGGTTTAAGCTCTTTTTAAAACCTATTTCATAAGCATGGAGCCTACACCTTTTTTTACCCATTCATGATGACAATAAAAACAATCGATTTGGCTAGATTTATTTCCTCTTTTATGGAATTCGGCAAAAGGGTGAAGGCTCAAAATCCTCAATTGTCCACTGCCGTAGAATTAATCGCTGGGTTTTCAAAACATCTAAATTTGTCTTAGCGTTTTTTTTATCTCGAAAAAGCCCCCAAGGTGCGCTTTTTCAGCGCGGTTTATACAAAATAAAATTTTTTGTAATGTCGCGTAAACTTTTGCTGCAAATAGATCGTTACTATGCCATCTATAGTTAACGGTCAGCCGCTCTTGGATCATAGGTTGTTGACTTTTTAAATCTATAAAGGAATACAAACAAAAACAAAAAAAAATATGTTTTTTAAACCCATAGATACCTCCCTTGTATCCTGCGATAATTATTCAGTAACCTTTAAATTTCTATCAAATGCTCTTTATATCTTTGCCTTGGATTGTATTCCACGGATCTATAATAAGATTTTCTTAGATTGTCACCCACAAGGCCCGGTCTATCCGTAAGCCATAAACCAGGAAACTTTTTTCGATTGGATCGTACTGTTTTTTTTGAGGGGAGTTTAGGATTTAAGATTCAACGGCGGCTTTTTTCAAGCGCTCAAGGTCGAGGTGGCAAATAGCTTTGAGGGGTTTGTCGATAGAGATGAGATCGAAGGCCTCTTTGCATTCCACGATAAATTCTTATAGACGTCGGCATATGCATCTAGATCGACCATCCTTGTGGTTGGCGCGAGAATATACAAGATGAAAAAAGGGGGGAGGTCTTAGTTTCAATATTAAGGCATTCTTTTTTAATTGCAATATTTCCTCGCTAGCTTTATTTCAAAAAAATATGTCAAACATCCCCCCACCAGACTCAGGCAGCCCTGGTCAAGTACCACATTTGGCAGGTAGATCACCGCAAAGCCCCCCAGACCGAGAACAAAATGCTGTCAAAAGGGTATTTGACAATTTTCTAGCTAAGCTTAAGGATTGTTTACCCAAAGGTAGGTTATATTCAGCTAAGGTAGAGGAGGTAATTGAAGCAGCAAACCGTGGTCATCTTGAGGTCATTCAAGGGCTTCTTGGGAATGGTGCCTATATTCGTGAAAAGGATCGCGGCAGAGCAGTAATTGTAGCAGCTATCGGTGGTCATCTTGAGGTCATTCAGGCGCTTCTTGCCAACGGTGCCCAAATCAACAAAGAAGATCGTGGAGAAGCTGTAGTCAATGCAGCAAGTTTCGGGCATCATGAGGTTGTTCGAGCGCTTCTTGCAAATCGTGCTTCTATTCCCCGAATGAGTTTTGATTCTGCTGTTGTGTCGGCAGTAGCGTACGGGTATCATCAGGTCATTCAAGTGCTTCTTGAAAATGCTTCTATTGGGTTAGATATTCTTGGTGGTGCTTTAATAACAGCAGCAAGCCGTGGTCATCTTGAGGTCATTCAGGCGCTTCTTGCAAATGGTGCCGCCATTCGTGAAACGGATCGAGACCTGGCTGTATCTAGCGCAAGAGGCCTAAATAGGGAAAGCATACAGAATGCGCTTAGGCAAGCAAGGCTCTTCGTTAGGGAAGAAAACCCATTTCAATACCTAAATGAACACGCCTCAGTAGGAACGCTAGGGGATGCTTTGGAGAAATGGTCCAAGGAACTAAAGGAAGATTTCCCAAAAGCTGAGGTATTCTCTACCTTAGATGAGACTGCATTAAACGATTTCAAAGTATTTCTCAATCGATTAAGGGAAACGGCGGATTATAAAGCAGCAAACCCGCTGGGAAAAAAAGATTTTGCAAGACGATTAAAGGAAATTGTCGTCAGCATGAGCGAGATTGAAGATTTTCGTGATCCGGCCATCGGGGTAATAAGCGAGGGTCTTGCGTCCTGCAGTGATCGGTTAACAGTTTGCCTTAATAGATTAGAAATGCTCCAAAAGACACGTGGAAAAGATAAACCTCAAACAAATCTAGGTAAAGCGTTTTTAGCAATCCAAATATTTCGTCATGAAATGTTGACCGAGAAAGTGAACAAACTGCATACCGGAAAAACAACGCTTCTCCAACTTCTGACCGGAATAACCCAAGCCGATTCGGCTAGCTTTAGCAGAGCATCCCATCTATCTATCGGATTTCTTCAGCAGGAAATCAGCTCGCCTGATCTTGCTGTTTCCGTGAGGGCATTCATAGAGGGGGATTCTCTCTCTCACCTCGAAAAAGAGATGGCTTTTTGCCTCGAGGATCCGGATCGTTTACTAGAATGGGCTGAACTACATGAAAAATATGAACGCTTAGGGGGATACCGCCGGGTTCCAATTGAACAATGCCTAAGCGGATTGAAGATCGACAGCAGACTTCTGGACTTGCCGATGGCGCGCTTAAGCAGCGGACAGCGTGCGCGTGCAGCTCTCGCAAAAGCTTTGATAGAAAATCCGGATCTTCTTCTCTTGGACGAGCCTACCAATCATCTCGATCAGGAGATGATTCACTGGCTGGAAGAAACCTTGAAGCAAAGATCTGGGGCTTGCGTCGTTGTCTCGCATGACCGCAAGTTTTTAAATAGATCTTGTAACCGCCTTATAGAAATCAGAAATGGAAAACTTGCCTATTATGGGGGGAGTTACGATTTTTATCTGGAAGAGCAAAAGAGAATTCTCGAAAGGCAGATAAAAGCTTACGAAGCTCAAAAAGAAGAGAGGGCCGACCTAAAGCAAAAAATCAAGGCAATCACCTTTAGTAAAGGCAAGGCGCCACCTCCAAAAGATCGTGATATCATGGCCTATGACAAAAGAGGGGAGAAGCATCAGAAGTCTCTGCAGCAAAAACTCGATGGGATGAAAAAGCGCCTGGAAGAAATCGAGGCCAATCTGCTCTCCCATCCAATGCCGAAAAGCATCAGGGGGCTGAAATTTGCCGAATCGCCGTTGGCATCTTCGGTTGCGATTGAACTAGACTGTGTAGCCAAGGCGTATGGCAGTAAAATCTTGTTTTCCGGCCTCTCTAAGAGTATCTGCAAAGGAGACAGGATTCTTGTCACAGGCCCCAATGGAAGCGGAAAAACAACCCTTCTCAAAGCGATTGCCGGTAATCTCCTCTTAGATAAAGGGAGCATCCGTTTGGCGCCGCTTACGAAAATAGCTTTTCTGGACCAGGAGGTTGAGCTGCTGCCTAAGGATCAAACGCCCCTTCAATACTTTGAGAGCAAATACCAGCTCTCTGAAGAGGAGTTAAGGCGCGAGCTTCATAAAGCAGCTTTAGGAGGAGCCGATTTGTTGAGGCGTTCATTTTCCACGCTGAGCACAGGGCAGCAGAAAAGAATGATGCTGTTGGCGCTTGTTTTGGAAAAACCCAATGTCCTCTTATTGGACGAGCCGACAAACCACCTCGACTTCATGACCTTGGAGGCATTTGAACAGGCTCTTCTTGAGTTTGAGGGGGCTGTTGTGGCTGTATCACATGACGCCACTTTTATTGAAAAAATCGCTACTCAGGAATGGAGGCTTGGAATCTGGTAGTAGCGCCCTATAAAAGGGGATCACTATAAGAATAGGTCAGGCGTTTTTTTGGGCCGGGGCAAATATTTAAGGGTGATTGCTCACATATTCTAAACGATCGATGTCGAGGTTGCAGATCAAATGAAGGTTTTTGTTGATTTTCTCGATGTCCCAATCCCACCAGGCGATTCTTTCCAAACGGGCAATTGTCAAATCGTCAAAACGCATTTTAACCACTTTTGCAGGGTTTCCGGCGACGATCGAATAAGCAGGGACATCTTTTTTGACCACTGCCCTTGTTGCTATGATCGCCCCATTTCCTATGGTTACACCATTCATCACCAGGCAGTCGTAGCCAAACCAAACGTCATGTCCAACGATAATATCCCCTTTTACCGGTAGATTGTGCACGTCAAATGCCGATTCCCACCCGTTGCCAAAGATTGGAAAAGGATAGGTGCTCACTGCATCCAGTTTATGGTCGCCTGTCATAAGGAATTTTGTTTCTGCTGCAATAGCGCAGAATTTGCCGATAACGAGCTTTACTTTCGAAAAATCATAATTATAAAGAACATTGTACTCCTCAAATTTATCGGGGCCGTGTCGACGGTCGTCGAAGTATGTGTAGTCGCCTATGCTTATGTTGGCCGCTTTTACAAAATGTTTTAAAAAAACAAGACCCTGGTACCCTTTGATTGGGTAAACCGATTGGGGGTCGGGACCGGTAATTTTCATACTTGATTCGCCATGCAGATGATCTTTTTATTTTAGGTTGTGCACAATTATCTTGAAAGATCCGATTGAGCAATCCTGTAGATTTTATTGGTTTTACACCCAAGTGATACGAAAATGAAGCTTCTCGCTCTTGAGGATCTCGAGGAACGGAGATATCAAAATTATAGCAATGGCTTGAAAGTTTATTATGAAAGCATTGACGACCTAATCACAGACTCTGGAGCGCAAAGAAATGGACATCGAAGAAAACTATTAAAGTGGTTAATCGAGCAGGGGAAACAAGCCAAGTGCGACCAAATCCATTTGGATAGCGCCTTCCAAGGAGAAAAGAGGAGCTTAAAACAGGGCGGCCCATTATCTGAGAGCCTTCTCAAGAAGGGTAAATCCTAGTTCTGTGAAATGACTTCTATTTTTTCTCAAAAGAGAGCCTTTCTAACTCTGCAATTATAAGAAATACAGGGTACGGGGTACTTTTAGACTTTTCTCGCAAATCTCGCATAAAATTTTCCTTTAAACGAGCGAGGTACCGATAGCGTCGCGTAATATCAGCCTGAGGTGAGTCGAGCGTGAAATATAGTGGACCTTCAGATAAATATTGATCAGCTGCTTCTTCAAGTTCTGATGGTTTCACTGACATTATGAGCGCAGCGCAGGCAAGTTCTGAGGCAACATACATCCTATCATAATCACGATGCTTATCTATAAATGCTCTTTCTTCTACAGTAAGATCAAATTCTTGGCTAATCGCTAATCCAAAATCAGCAAAATAGACATGTTTTCCATTTGTAAGTAAGTTGTGAAAATGGGCGTCAAAATGTAAGAAACCTTTTGCTTGCATAAATGCTGTAACAAGAAGTAACTCTTTTTCTAATTGCGTTAAGTCGCCAATTTTCCCGAGGGCAAGAGCTGAAGCGAGAGGTTCTGACAATTGTTCCATACATACAACGCATTCGAAAGCTGCTGCATCCATGGCTGCCAGGCGTTTTCCTACTCTTTCCGATCCATCCCAATCAGCAACAAGCTTATCCCTTTGTTCTTTTGTGAGCTTAGGTTGCTCTGAAAGAGGGCGTGGTAAAACTCGCGCATGATACATTAAAGGAAAGTTGTGACATTCTCCATTAAGCACCCATTGTGTAGTCATTTCATGTGCTCTAAGCTCTCTCCATGCTCCAAATCCCGCTGATCCTACGCCATATTGATAGTATGAAGGCAAATCAAAAAAATTGCGTGTAGATTTTGGATGCTCCATTTCCTCTTGTGTTAAACAAATTTTCTTTACAATTACAGGCACCCCTTCGACATCAAGCGATAGTATGTCCCCCAAACCTCCAATTCTGATAGTAGTTGCATCTGCTAATAGAGAAGCAAACTGATCTTGTGATAGACCTTTCAAATTACGATGGGCTTTTTCATATTGAGACAAGCGACTTTTCATTTCTTCGGCACTATGTGTAGGCGCACTCATGCTCAATTTACGAATCATTCTACTTTCCAACGTTTCTTTTCCGCCTAAATGCAGTGCTGAATAAGTTCTTAAGAAAAGCTCTTCATAACGTCGCCTTACCTCTAAATGAGGGTTTTCTGATGGACGAACGATGAGGGCTTGAGAATTCGTTATATTTGTACTTTGATCAACTGAAGGAATTGTCATCAACTACCTAATGAAGAGGTTTATTTAACTTAATAGCAAGCATATGAATACGTTGTTAAGCTGATTATAACAAATTTTTACAAATATTTCAATTTTGAAATCATCCTCTTCCAAAACA
>RGYU01000065.1 GCA_010031885.1 Chlamydiota bacterium
TTTGCAAAATGAAAATAAAGGCTTGGAATCGGTAGCCTTGGCTTTTTTAAAAGAGCTTTACGAAAATGAGAAATCAATTGATCCCCCAACGCTACTGGAGGAAATTCTTCACAAAGGGCGAGATCTTTTAAAATCGCAGCCAAAAATAGAGAATTTCAACCTTTACGACTTAAAAAATCCCTCAAAACAACTTTTAAAAGCTTTACAGGGCACAAGGGGCTATAGTTATGAACTAAAAAACGGCTATCCGCCACTTTGTGACTATCTGGAAATCTACCCTAAAAGTAACCGCCAGCCTGTTTGTGCTCCCTTCGCAAGCCTCCCCTTACTCATCGCTGTGTTCGGCAAAAAAGGGGCTTATGAAATCTTAGATGAGGAAGCTACCCGTTATTTAAAAGAGGAAAAAAGTCCCTATTTAAATCTGGAGCAGATGAGAGAGCTTTTTCAAAAAACGCTAAAGAGAGATGACTTGTCAGGGGAATCTCAATCATAAACTCAGTCCACTCCTGCAGCTTGGAGGTTACACTGATCGACCCTCGGTGATTTTCGACGATTTTTTTTACAATTGAAAGTCCAAGCCCTGCACCACCCAATCTTCTGGAGTGAGTTTTATCTACCGTGTAAAATCGATCAAAGAGGTGGGGGAGATCTTTCTGGGGAATCCCCATTCCTTCATCCCGAATCCGGATTTTGCAGCTTTTTTCGGTTGGCTCTAAACGAATCACTATTCTTGCCGGCCCTTTTGCATATTTAACGGCATTTTCTAAAAGATTCCTTATTGCCAGCTCCATTAAATCCAAATTTGCCCAGATGCGAATCTTATCATCTTTGAAATAGGTCTCGATTGTTGCCTCTTGATGAATAGAGATAAGCATATAACTTACCTCGTCAACTAAATGGATCAGATCACACTCTTCAAATCCACCTTTTGGACAATTTTCAAGATCAGCCAGAAGCAATAAACTTTTGACTAACGACTCCATTCTTTCACAGCTTTTCAACATTTTTTTCACAATTTCATCAAAAAGATCTTCTGAAATCTCAGGCATATCGCGCATGGTCTCTAAAAAACCTTTAATAATCGTGATTGGCGTCCTCAATTCATGAGAAGCATTCGAGACAAAATCTCGGCCAACGTCCAATCTCTCTTGGCGCAAGACAATCCCCTCAAATACGTGCTCTTTTTTTGTCATTAACAGTTTGCGATAAAGCATGAAGGAGCAAACGGTGCTGATAACGAATCCAACAAGAAGAAAAAATGTGATCATAAACTACTCTATCTTATCAACATTTGGGATAAAAAACATCAACCGGTTACTTTATATAGAGTATAGGGCTGTGAAATTCCCTCAAATTTATGCTCCCCGACACATTCTACAACGACTTGCCCAACAACTTGATCATAGACATTCGTGGTAATCCATATTTCCCCCCCTGAAGCTTCATCACAAACACGCGAGGCGATATTGACCGCAGATCCTATAACGGTAAATTCACTATGATCGGAGCTACCCATAATCCCCTCTGTTACTTTTGCGTAGTGTATCCCTATTCCGGCTTCCATTGTAGTTTTGGATTCCTTTTTGCGAATTTCATTAAGCTCTTTGATCCTTTTTTGAATCTCCAAAGCGGCCCTTACAGAATAGAGTGGTCCTTGGGGATTTTCGTCGGGCACCCCCCAAACAGCCAAGATTGCGTCACCCTGAAATTTATCTATAATTCCGTGGTTACGTTTTAAGATCAAAACAATCTCGTTGAAGTAGCTGTTGAGCATCTGTATCATCTGATCAGCAGGCATCGCTTCGGTCAATTCGGTAAACTTTCTGAAGTCAAAGAAAAAAACCGTTGCCAAAACCTGCTTGCCGTGCAAAGAGGATTCATCAGAAAGAATTTTTTCTGCTATTTCTGGAGCTAAAAATTTGTTTAAAACGTTTTTGGACCTTTCCCCATCCTTCATCCGTTTTAACATCGCATCAAAATTGGAATAAAGAGCTCTCAACTCATCAGGTTGATCCTCCAAGGATCCTTCAAAATTAATATTTTCCTCTTTTCCTCTACCCACCTTTTCTACCGTATCGGCAAGGGTAATGATTGGCTTAAGTACTGATGAGAGCAGGTAATAGAGTAAAGCTATGATCGCTATACTCAAAATCATGCCAAACACATACATTTCTAAAGTGAGTGATCTCAAAAGATTTTTAATATCGCGTGCTAAATTTTGTAAGATATCGATCTCGTTGCTTTTCAATTTAAAAACAAAAAGTTCCATATCCATATCTTGATATGGCTGTATTCTGAAGAAAATATACTCATTTCCCAGGGCATCTTGGGTCACGCCGTGAGGATATTTTTTCATCCGGCTGATGATATCGGGCGTCAGCATAATTTGCCTCTCGACCGAACCATCCGGTTTATATGCTCTTAAAACCTTATCTCCGACTACCAAAAACGTCGACTCTTGAGTTGCAATTGCAACTTTTTGCAAAAACTTAGAGGCATCAATCCCAGCCATAATCCCGCCTGAACGGTTTTTATTGGTTGTAGGATCCAGGTAATTTAACTGTAAACGGTTCCCAATGAATATACGGGGATCATTCGGATTGTATATAATTCCAATCCCCCCGTTTAGTTTTTCCAAATCGTTATCAAAACCACCGCTTATCCCAGTCGGATCAAATAACTTGAAGGGGGTATCTGGTGCTACATCAACCCATATAAATCCTAGTCCTTTAGGATTATCCCCTTGGATACGGGCAAAACCGTCTGGCGCTTGTGGAGCATTCGGATCATTCCCAAAAACTCCAGACAAATAAATTGCGCTAAATTCCCATAAAAAACGCATAAGGTCCCATCTGCGAGACATCTCCTCGTACTTGACAGGAACTATATCTTGATTATCCAAGGAGCTTTGGGAAATTTTTTCCAATTTTTCATAAACCGTTTCCCCTTGCTTTATTTGCCCCTTTAAAGGCTCAAGTTTTTGTTGGAGCCAACTTGTAGCCTGAGGTGAATTAAGGATATTGTAAAGCTCTTTTGCTTGGGGTGTTAAAAGATTTTGATGTACTGTTTTGATGTTTGCGACCATAGTTTCGCAAATAGCCTGGTAAGCTTCATCATTTTTTACCCACACGCTAATCTGGAGCGGATGAATGGGGTTACTCAAAGTAGTGATATCAAGTTTTGTTTCAAAAAGCTTTAAAATGTCCTGTGGATTAAATAAGAGCCAAAATGAAGTCTGTTCCGGTTGATTTTTTAAATCCGGGTTTTTGAATTCGGAGTAATCGACTAAAGGTCCCATCCAAACAGGAACTCCGATATAAGGGCCCACTACATTCCCTTTCGAGTCATACTTTGCAAATATTTCAATCCCTGGCGCACCTGTAAAATGCCAAAATCCACTAGCGTAAGGGGGCTCTAGGGCGTATAATGAAGTGATTTTATCCTCATTTTCCACCTGAATAAAATCGAGCCATGGATCTAATAACAATGTGGATCCAGCCTCAAACCATGTCCCTTTTTCGTACATTTCAGGTGAAGGTACAAATTGATCGCGCACATACCTATACTGATTGATTTTCATCAAAAACATATTTGTACGCACTTGTGAATCCGATAATACAGAGCGTAAATAGCGTTCTAGGCTTAGGCGTTTTTCTTCATTTTGTTGTATGATCTCTTCTTGGACTTTTGTCTCAGCAACTCCCAGTTTTCTGGAGATCGTCACCTGCTGAAGTATGATGTAGGTTGCAAAACCAATTAGACAAACCATACTGACAGATGAGAGAATTTTTACACGTAAGCGCATAGCTTATTAGTAACAAACAAAAAATATGTTTAAAACATTTTTTTGCCAAGTTCAGATATCAGTGATCACCTCACAGCCCTTTTCGGTTATTACGACCATACTTTCATAACGGGCTCCCCCCTCATTTGGGACGTAAAGACCCGGTTCGATCGTGATGACCATATTTGAACACAAAACTACATCCTTATCTTTTTTGAAAAAAGGTCTTTCATGTACCTCAAGACCTATTCCGTGAGACAGTGAGTGGTCTTTGAATGGGATCATTTTTTTGACGATTGCGTCCAATTCCTTTAAGGTCACACCTGGTTTGCAGGCCTCTATAGCCCGATCGTGTGCCTCCTTAACTTGGCCGATCAAAGTGCTGTTAAGGGTTCTAGACATATCTCCCATATAGTGATCCACCTTCACGCCCAAATCGATCAAGACAGGCTCTTTATTCCTATAAATTCTAGAAGTGGGTCGATGGTGGACAAGGGCGCTGTTAGATCCAAAAGCTATAATAGGTGTGAATGAGGGGTGTTGGACCAGGCTTTCAAGCTCTTCTTCACTCACACCTTCTTGAATTGCATCAATCACTTTTTGCATCGCCATACAGGTGAAACGGGCAGCTTTTTTCAAAATGTTAATTTCATGAGGATCTTTGATCATCCGTAATTCTTCAATCAAAGAATCACTTTGGAAAAGTGTATTGGGGTAAAGGTTTTTCCACTCCTCCACCTGACAAAAAGTGCAGTGCTCCCCCTCAATGGTCACAACTTGGTGCTTTTTTAAACGCTCCTTGATTGGGGTATCCTGTACCGCAAGCCCTCTTTCGTTGGCTGCTGTGCAATATCTTGAGTCAACAAACAGGCTAAACGAACCTGGCTCTACAACCAACATCCCTACCGATACATCAATTCCTAATAGGTAAAAAAGATTCACAGGTTTTGTGACAACAAAGCACTCGATTTTTTTTTCGACCAGCTTTTCATAAAGTCGTTCTAACCTTTGCATAAAAAACACCTTTTCAACGCTTCTTGGTTGAGAGGCACAAATGCCATTCCCTTTAAATCTTTTTTTGATTCCATCAATTCAATGAAAGCATTAGTGGAGAGAAGCATATCTTTTTTTAAGTAACCCTTGCGCATTTTAGGGAGAATATTTTGATAGATCGTCTCGGTGCTGCGGTGGGCATTTTGTAAAATGTAATCAACCGTCTCCTCTAATCTCAAAGGATCCATGCAAGGGGCGAGTCCATCTATAGTTAATGAACTTTTAGACAAAAATCGTGCCTCAATCCCAAATTTTTTTAATAAAAGGATTATCTCTTTATCCTCAAGGTTGTAGTTCATGGATAGACGTACACTTCGGCTTATAAGCTCTTTTTGAACCGACTTAGTGAAGTTTTGGATCTGATCCATCGCCAATAACTGCTCCACTACATCCAAATCTACCAAAATAGCCTCTTCATTCAAACGGGCAATAAAATAATGATCTATGATTGTGATCGGACTTAGGTCTATAAAAACTTTTTGCTCAAATACCACCTTATTCAGACTGCCATCAGGACTCATTTTTTTTGATACATAAGAATCCTTACGTTCAACTAAAGGAAAATCAAAGGCATGCCAATCAGTTTTTAAGCCAGCCGGCTCTTCATAATAAGATTGACTTTGTGGGGATTGGACAAAGTTTTGGGTGCAGTTCACCGGTTC
The DNA here is from genome assembly GCA_010031885.1 of Chlamydiota bacterium. Classification (GTDB taxonomy): domain Bacteria; phylum Chlamydiota; class Chlamydiia; order Chlamydiales; family RGXB01; genus RGXB01. The sequence continues at coordinate 5,500 of RGYU01000065.1, forward strand.
TTGCATGAGTGCACGATCAATTGCAATTTGAACAATTCTAAACCAGTTTTTTTCCCCTTTTAGTCGGACGATACTTTTTTGGGGATGCACATTGACGTCGACTAATTCTAAGGGAATATCAAGAAAAAATATGAGCGCAGGATGGCACTTTGGGGGGAAATGCTTCTGGTATGCCTCGTATGCTGCCGTCTGGATATAAGGGGACGAGGCTGTCCTTTCGTTGATAAAAAAGAACTGTTGCCCCCTTGTTTTTTGGTGATGCATCGGTTTTGCAATCAGTCCACGACAAACAATTTCTCCCTCTGTATAATCAATCGGGATCATTGTTTCTACCCATTCAGAACCAAATAAACTTAATGCTCTCTCCTCAATAGAAAAAGCTTCAGGACAATCAAGTTCTAATTTTTTATCTACCAATAAGCTGAATCGGATTTTTGGTTTTGAAAGGGCAATTTTTTGCACCATTTTTACCACATCGATCTGCGCCCCTTTGATTGTTTTTTGGAACTCGAGTCGTGCAGGTACGTTAAAAAAAAGGGAGAAAATTTCCAATGTTGTTCCGTGCTCTCGGTGAGTGGGGCCCTGTTTTAAAAGCTTTCCCCCTTTGATTTCAATTTGGGTTGCCTCGCCCCCTTCCTTAGGGGCCGTTTTCATTTCAACATGGCTTATGCTAGCAATAGAGGAGAGTGCTTCTCCCCTAAAACCTAATGTTCGAATAGACTTGAGATCTTGTTGTGTTTGCAATTTGCTTGTTGCATGACGCTCAAAACAAAGGATAGCATCCTCTTTAACCATGCCAATTCCGTTGTCCATGATGCAAATACGCTCAAATCCCCCCTTTTGGATTTCAATGTAAACTGCAGTGCTTTGAGCATCTAGGGAGTTTTCCACAAGTTCTTTAATGCAACTGGCCGGATTTTCAACCACTTCTCCTGCAGCAATCAAATTAATCAAATGTTCGTCAAGGAGTTGGATCGATGTTCGCGTCATGAATCGATCCTATCAAAATTTGCAAAAAAAGGGGATTAGAAGGTTATTCTTTGAAAAAAAAGATCCGAACCATAATCTATCATGTAAGCCATGATTATATTTTATGGCTCGGATGGTTAAAGAAAAAACCTTAAGAATTTG
>RGYU01000066.1 GCA_010031885.1 Chlamydiota bacterium
AAAAAAATGAGATCCTATTCTTTTCTACCGGTCCTATGTTGCCTCTTTTCGAGTATTGGGTTTTCTGCAGCCTCATCGACCAAAGTTGTTGAAGCGGCACCCCAACTCTCTGAGGGGGTAACCTATGGCGGACCTAACTTAAGTGATGATGCAATGCAGATTCAGTTGGGTGCAGACTATATATTGTGGCTTGTAACACAAGAGGGCCTTGAAACGGCTTTTTCATATATTACAACTGATAGTGCTAGTCCCCCTGTTCCAGGGATGGGTACAGCCTACCAGCCCGACTTTAAATTACGGAGCGGTTTTAAAGTTCACGCCGATGTTGTTTTAAGAGAGAGCGAAAATATTGACCTTTTCTTACAATACATTTGGTTAGGAAGAAACACCAACTCGGTATCAAATACAACCCCTATAAATTTGACTTATCCAAGTATTTTTGTTAGCCCAATTGACGACGGTAACGGGAATACCATTGCAGGTTTTGTCAATTCTGTAACAACTAGCTATCAACTCCTTTACAATGTGCTAGATTTTGAAATCGGGCGATACTCAAGTCTTGCAGGAAATACCCTGTTCTTTAGACCTTTTTGGGGTATTCGCGGTACTTGGCAAACAGTAAACTGGAACACCTCTTACTTCGGTAAAGCTGAAGATAGCAGTGTGATTGGAAACACCACCAGAAAAATAATTTCTCAACAAAAAACGAATGGTGCTGGTGTTCGCGGTGGATTAAATCTTGCTTGGAATCTTCTTCCATGCCACGATCATCTTAAAAACATCAAAATTCTTGGAACTATGGCTGTCTCCGGTATTTACGGTACTACAACCGTGAACTTTCAGACAGGTGAAGTGAAAAGCGGTCAGTTTGTAACTTACCAGTACACTCAAGATCGTTTCTATCGCATCACACCCGTAATCGATCTATCTATTGGTTTAGGTTGGGATCACTCTTTCGGCGGAAACTGCTGTGACCGATACAATGTTGAGATCCACGCTCTTTGGGATACACAAAGCTGGATCAATTTTGGTCGACTCACTGCTCCTTCAATTTTGAGCAAAGGGGCCAACAACATGACTGTTCAAGGATTTACTGTGGGTGTATCACTCACATTCTAAACCTTGACGTTCATTGAGGAAAAACAAAGAGGGCTTTAAACAGCCCTCTTTTTTATTTTAAAAAAATTAGACGAATTATTTCTAATTAAATAAGACTCATACTCTCCAGGCTCTAAAAGGAGATCAAAATTCTTATACCACGGAAGGTGCTGACACGCAAATTCTCCGGCTACTCTGAGGTGTAGCCTGTTTGGTATTTTTTGGTTGATAAGGCAGAATGTAGTGTCTATTTTTGCCTGGTAGATTTCCAACTCGGGTCTTGCGGGCCACAATTGTCGATCAACCCAAAAAGCTTTTTCCCAGTCGACAAGCCCTTTTTCGTGTACAACAATATCTTTTCTGAATTTTTCTGGCTCCAGTTTTAAGGCGAATCCAACCTTATGGGCATCAAAATGATTTTGTATCGCCAAAAGCTCCTGCAAAAAATGATCTGGTAAATTGGGATGAAATTCAAGATCCGGATCGGTTAAAATATACACATCTCCTAAAAGATTTGTCATAAACGGCTTTTGATAAACCTGAAATCCAAAGTTTTGTTTCATAGATAAAAGACTGTATTCAAAGTCTTTTGCATAATAGTTCAAAAGGGGAGAAAAAAAACTCTGATTATCTATCACGATAATATCTTTTGTATACTTTTCGAGCTGTGCAACCATCTTCTTAATATAGGTATACAAATTATATCCGATTACAACAGCTGTTATATTTTTTTTTACAAAGCTGCCCTTCTCTTTTGGACTGAATAACACAATCTTTCCCGATAGGGATCTCAAATTATTTAAATCAGGGGCTAATTTTTGCCCATCCAAATAAAGGTCAAAATTTTGTAACATTTCTAGATAGCCTTCGACATGGAAATATTCCCATCGATCAAAATGGGGACAGATGAGCAATTGCGCTTTTTTACTGAATGCCGTATCCAAAAGATCCTCAAAAATCCACTCCTCTGCCCCCTCTAAATCGACACGTATCCACTGAATCAAAAACTTATTGTGTTCTGTAAGGGCATCGAAAAGAAATCTTTTCCAGGTTACCGTATTTTTTTTATAAGGATGCTCTTTCTTGTCGTAAAAACGGCAATCCAACATTTTTTGTAAAAACAAGAATCTGGACTGCTCTTTTTGAGGAATATTTTGTATCGCGTTCTTGATTACATCAAGATCTTGGTCTACACAAATATGCCTTCTAAATTTTTTATGAAAAAAAGGGGCCACTGACCCTTTTTTTAGACCTATTTCTATTGCAATGGAGTGTTTTTTTTCATAGTGTGAATTCAAATATTCGTATCGATTGGATTCTTCCACCCATTTTTCGATACTCTGATCCAACCCAACTATTCCCCTATTCCATAATAAAAGGGGCAAGAAACAAAAAAAATACCAAAAATTTTTCATTTGAAATAAGTATTAAAAAAATCTCTTTTTGTTGCATCCTGTAATTAGTTTTATTTCAAATTAATAGTTCCTTATGAGTAAGTTATTAAATTTCGCCCTCATATCTTCTTTTTTATACCTATCCATCTTCTCAAATACATCAGACTGGTTACAAACCTACCTTGAATCATTTCCCAATTTTCCCAAAAAAGGGGTAACATTTCGATGGTACTCTAAATTGCTGAAAGACCCCGATGCCCTAGATCGAGTCATAGAAATTTTTAAAGAAGAATTTAAAAATCGACCCATCGATGCAATTGCTGCTTTGGATTCTAGGGGGTTTATTTTTGGATCGTTGTTGGCAGCGAAATTAAGACTACCTCTAGTTGTTTTAAGAAAGCCGGGAAAGCTTCCAGGTAACGTTGAAAAAATTGAATACTCACTGGAATACGGTAGCGCTTCTTTTGAGTTAGAACCAGCTAGGGTTAGATCTATGGAGAGATTCTTGATTGTGGATGATATTCTAGCTACAGGAGGAACTGCTGCCGCTGCAGAGACACTTATCAAAAAGCTTGGTGGCGTTGTTGAGGGTTTTGCTTGCCTATTAGAGCTTGGTGCTCTAGAAGGGCGAAACAAAATCCAAACAGAGGTATTTTCCATTTTAATTGAGCCCTAAGAATAATCGGTAAGAACTTTTTCAAGCATAGAATATACAAAAAACTTTAGATTAATATATGAGAGCCGATCAAGAACTAGAATTAGGCGATATCTACCGTCACTATAAGGGACAGTTTTACAAACTTCTACATCTAGCGCGTCATAGTGAAACACTTGAGTCAATTGTTGTTTATCAGGCCCTTTATCCAGATTTTGGGATTTGGGTTAGACCAAAAAAAATGTTTTTCGAACGGTTGCAAATCGATGGGGTAAACCTTTTGAGATTTGAAAAAATTTCCCCTAAAGACCTACCCTCTCATCTTAAAAAATTTGTCAGTAACTAGCGCACCGTCTGGTAACCACCCAATACTCCATCTTTTACAAGGACTACTTGCCAAAGCTGTGTTGTCCGGGCTCTAAATGTCCCTGCACAGCTTAACAAATAGTATTTCCACATCCTGTAAAATTCAGGTGGGTAACGATCTTTGAGCTCACCCCAGTGGGCATCGAAATTTTTAAACCAGGCCATCAATGTCTTATCGTAATCACAACCAAAATTATGCCAATCCTCCATCACAAAAAGACCCTCTGTACATTTTCCGATCTGGGCGATCGACGGAAGTTGACCACCTGGGAAAATATATTTATCTATCCATCGATCCCCCACTACGGATGAGGTGTTACTTCCGATGGTATGAAGCATCAACATACCCCCTTCCTTTAAAGAGCGGTGGCATATTTCCATGAATTCTCGGTAATTTTTAACGCCTACATGTTCAAACATCCCGATCTCTACAATACGATCAAATTTTTCATCAATATCTCTATAATCTTGAACACGAACTTCGACGTTAAGACCTGAACATACCTGCCTCGCTAATGTTGCCTGATTTTCCGATAATGTGATTGCTACGACTTGAACACCATAGTTTGTAGCAACATATTTTGAGAATCCGCCCCAACCGCATCCTATATCTAAAACACGCATTCCACTTTTAAGGCCAAGCTTTCTGGCAATCAAATCATATTTTGCAATTTGAGCTTCTTCAAGGTTTTTTGCATTTTTCCAATATCCACAGCTGTAGGTCATAGTGGGATCGAGCATCGCCTTGTATAAATCATTGCCTAGTTGGTAATGTTGCATGATCACATCCAAACTTCCGGTTTTATCCTGGCGATTCAAAAGTTTGGCTTTCATATAGGCCCAGTAAAAGGAGGGTGTCTTTTTGAAGCGGCTCTCCACATCGGCGCGTAAAATACGATACATGCAATCATCAAGCTCATCCGCATCCCACCAGCCCTCCATATAGGACTCACCCATGCCAAGAGATTGGTCTTTTAAAACTCTATCATAAAATCGGTCATCCTTTACTCGGATATCGTAGGGGGCAGAGCCGTTTAATTGAATACCTGCAATCGAAGCAAGCTGACTGATAATCTCTTCGGACTGTGATTGCTGCAATGAAAGAAGGGCACATAAAGCCCCTATTAATAGGATTTTTTTCATAGCTGTCTCATACAACCCTCACAAAAAAAACGCAAGTTGTTATTAAATAACGTAAATAAATTAGATCATTTTTTAAATTCTTTCTCTTTAGTCGATGGAAAAAGAGGGACAGTCCCCCTTTTTCCAAAAGCAACTATGAAAATGCTTTAAAAAAATCTAAAAAAATTACAATTTTTATGAAAATCGGTTGTATTCACAGCTCATTTCTAAAAAAATCAGGAACTTTTAGAGACCTTACGCTCGAGTTCGATATCGTTTTGAACCATGATTTGAACCAGCTGTTTGAGGGTTGTTTTTGGCTTCCAACCAAGTACTTTGTTTGCTTTGGAGGCATCACCAAGTAAAAATTCCACTTCGGTTGGCCTGAAATATCTCGGATCAATACGAACTAGTACTTGGTGGGTAGAAGAGTCCTTTGCGACCTCATCCAAACCCTGACCCTCCCAGTAAACTTGCACTCCGATCTCTTGAAATGCCAGATCGACAAAGTCCTTCACAGATGTTGTCTGTCCGGTGGCAATCACATAATCATCTGCTTGATCATGCTGAAGCATGAGCCACATTGCCTCTACGTAATCTTTTGCGTAACCCCAATCCCTTTTTGCATGAAGATTCCCAAGATACAAGACATCGTCTGAGCCTAGAAATTTTTTCGCAACAAAACGGGTGATTTTTCTGGTGACGAATGTCTCCCCTCTCAATGGGGATTCATGGTTAAAGAGGATGCCACTACAACAAAAAATGCCATAGGCTTCACGATAATTTTTGGTAATCCAATGAGAAAACAGTTTGGATACAGCATAAGGAGATCTAGGATAAAAAGGGGTATCTTCCGTTTGGGGAATCTGTTGCACAAGACCATACATCTCGCTTGTCGAAGCCTGATAAAATTTAACGCAATTTTGTTGATTTAAAGATCTAATAGCTTCCAAGATATTTAAAGTTCCTAAAGCATCTGTTTGGGCTGTATAACCTGGTAAATCAAACGAGACTTTCACATGACTTTGGGCTGCGAGGTTGTAGATCTCTTGTGGTTGAATTTTTTGTATTAAATGTAGCACTGCTAAAGAATCTGTCAAATCACCGTAATGAATAAAAAAGCGGTTTTTGTAAGCTGGATGCTCATAAAAGCGGTCTATACGTCCTGTATTGAAGGAGGAAGATTTTCTTTTCACCCCATGGACAGTGTACCCCTTTTCCAGCAAAAACTCAATCAGGTACGCACCATCTTGACCTGTTGCACCAAAGATGAGAGCTGTTTTATAGTCATTAGCAAATCCAGAGATTGGGATAAGAATGAAAACGAAAAGATAGAAAAATAATTGAATAAACATATTTATATCAAAGTGTAATTAAAATAGTTTGATAATAGTATTCAATTTTAATTTTTTTTTAAATACTTTATAAAAAAAATATAGCTGCTTAAAAAGCAAAGTTGTTCTCCTACTAAATTTGTATTTAAAAAAAGATAAAAAATTATCTTAAATAATTTTTAGTGATCTCGTTTTCACAATCGCATCCTATAGCGACTAGACTAAATCCTTAAAGGTTATA
>RGYU01000067.1 GCA_010031885.1 Chlamydiota bacterium
TTGCGAGCTCGAAATATTTAAACACATCTTGTTAATTGTTTTGAATTCAATAATTTTTCAAAAACTTTTACGTAAAACAAAGAATTATTGAATTTTCCGTTTCACACCCTCTAGACAAAAAAATATTTTTTAAAGAGTATGTAAAGGAAAATTTAAGAGGTGAGAAAAATGGATCTTAAAAAAGGGTTTTTCCTTAAACTCAAAAGTTCATTTTTGATGTTTACTTTTTTCTTTTGTATGCAATCGGGTGCACTTCAAGCTGGCTTGAACTTAGAACAGTTAAAAAACAAAGAGCTTATAAGATGGATCTTACAGGTCGAACAGCTTTGTAAACCGGACTGTATACATATTTGTGATGGATCAGATGAGGAATTCAAAGACCTAACGGCTCAAATGGTGAAGACCAATACACTCATTCCTCTAAATGGTGAGCTCAGGCCTAACTCTTTTTTATCCAGATCCTGTGAAGAGGATGTAGCGCGCGTAGAGGATAGAACATTTATCTGCAGCATGAACCAAAGGGATGCGGGCCCAACCAATAATTGGAAAGAGCCTGCCAAAATGAGAAAGCAGCTTTTAGAACTATTCGAAGGATCTATGCGGGGGCGCACCATGTATGTGATTCCCTTTAGCATGGGTCCGTTGGGATCATCTATCTCCCACATAGGCATACAAATAACCGATTCCCCTTATGTGGTAGCGAGTATGCGTATCATGACACGTATGGGGAAAGAGGTTCTGAATGTTTTAGAAAACAATTCCTTTATCCCCTGCCTACATTCTGTTGGCGTTCCTTTGGATAAAGGGATGGTTGATAAACCATGGCCTTGCAATCCAGAAAATAAGTACATCGTACATTTTCCAGAGACAAAGGAGATATGGTCTTTTGGAAGCGGTTATGGTGGAAACGCCCTTTTAGCCAAAAAATGTTTTGCACTACGAATAGCATCCAAAATGGGACAGGAGGAGGGCTGGCTAGCAGAGCATATGTTGATCATGGGCATTGAAAATCCGCAGGGTGAAAAAAAATATTTTGCAGCAGCGTTTCCAAGTGCATGCGGAAAAACAAATTTAGCAATGCTTAAATCGGCATTACCTGGTTGGAAGATCACGTTGGTTGGGGATGATATCGCCTGGATGAAGATAAAAGAGGATGGGAGGCTTTGGGCGATCAATCCTGAAGCGGGGATGTTCGGAGTAGCTGTGGGCACATCTTACGCCTCAAATCCTAATGCGATGGACACAATTAAAAAAGACACTATTTTCACAAACGTTGGACTTACAAAAGAAGGGGATGTTTGGTGGGAGGGGATGAGTAAAGATACACCCCTAAACTGTATTAATTGGTTAGGAAATAATTCTTCCGATTGCTTGAAGGAGAACATCGCTCATGCCAATGCACGATTTGCAACACCTATAAGCGGCTGTCCCTGTGTAGATCCCTCTTTTGATGATCCACGGGGTGTTCCCATCAGTGCAATTCTTTTTGGCGGAAGGCGCTCCTCGGTTATTCCTTTGGTGATGCAATCCACAAGTTGGCAACATGGTGTTTTTTTAGGAACCACGGTGTCCTCTGAGACTACCGCTGCAGCAAATGGGGCTGTAGGTAAATTGAGGCATGATCCTTTTGCCATGCTCCCCTTTTGTGGCTACCACATGGGAGATTATTTTGCCCACTGGCTCTCTTTTAGCAATAAAACAGACGAAAGCCTTTTACCCAAAATTTTCTATGTAAACTGGTTCATGAAAGATGAAAATTCACAATTTCGATGGCCCGGTTTTAGAGAAAACGGGCGTGTTATGAAATGGATTTTTGAGCGAATTGATCTCAAACCAAACGCGATAAAAACCCCCATCGGATATCTACCTGATGAACAGGGTCTAGATCTTACCCATTTATCGATTTGCCCAAAAAATTTAGCAAATCTTCTTTCTGTGGATGTGATGGGATGGCAGGACGAAGTAAAAGAACTTCGAGAATACTATAAAATATTCGAGGACAAAATGCCGCAAAAGATTCTGGAGGAACTTGATGCCCTAGAAGAGCGCCTTAAGAAAAACTAGAAGATGGATGAATTTGCTTGGATGTTCGGACTTTTTGAATTACGAATGAAACTTTTAAAAAATTAAACATTCAAGTGTTGTTTCAAGAGGCTTTTGCATGATACGGCGCGCTTGGTCCATCCTCTGCTGCTGCTCATGTACGAAATTGGGATCATTAAAGGCCAAAAACACCTCTTGCCTGATCTTGTCTAAGCTCAAGCAGATCCCAATTCTGTGTTCTTGAAGAAAAGATTTTTGGTGTTCTTGTTTTTCTGTCCATGGACCAAATAAGGGAATGCTTCCGTATAAAATAGGCTCCATTAGATTATGACCGCCAATTTTAGGGATAAAACTACCCGCTACGATCGTACAAACTGCCGAGGAGTAGTAAGTAGGTAAAACTCCCATTTGATCAATCAGTAAAACTTGTACATGATCAAGGTTCATAGGATTTGATGAGGATGTGTAAGTTACTCCCATTTTTTTCAATAACATTTCAACTGTTGAAAACCTTTCTGGATGGCGTGGAGCAACCATGATCAATCGATCAAAAGGGAGTAAAGCGTTAAGTAACAGTTCCTCTTCTTTTTCATGGGTAGATACTAAAAGCAGCCCTTTCTTGGCAAAAGGTTCTACTTGAATCGGACACACAGCCCCTTTCAGATCCCCTGTTACAACGATTTTGTGTGCTGGTACATCTAGTGTTACTAGCCGATCTCGGTAAACTTCTGATTGCACTGCCCAAAAATGGATTGGTTCTATCAAATACTTTCGAATAAAAGGGAATTTTTTTAATAACAGATAAGTGTTTTCAGAAATTTTACCATTGATCACAAAAACCTGACGATTAGACATGACCATGTTTGGCCAGATGTCCCCTTCTACCAAAAATAGAGCTTCAGGATCACAATACTTCACTACAAAAAAGGTCCAAAGATCAGACGGCAAAAGGTAGGGAATTACCCCTTTAATTTTTGATGCAGCCTCGAAGCCGGTAGTTGTCAGTGTGGACACTATTATTTGGTGTTGAGGATTTCGATTTTTTAATTCCTCGATAAATGGCCTGGATGCAGAGATCTCACCTAAAGAGACCCCATGAACCCAAAACACAGGTTTTGTATCCGAAATTGAGGGAAAGTCAAAAACTAGGCCCAATCTTTTTAACAAGATCCCCTTGTATTTTCCAAAAAAAAGGTATTTGAAAAGAATGATAGGAGCCACAACCAATGTGGCCACACCTAAAACTAAATTGTAAAAAGACCTATGGAAGCTTACTGAAGAGAGTTTAATTTTTAACACAAATATTCAAAATTTTATCTGGCACAAAAATAATACGCTCAATCGTTGTATCTACATATTTTTGAACTTGTGGAAGCGTAAGCGCTTTTTGCATCACCTCATCCTTGATAGCCCCCTTTTCAATCGTCATGGAGGCGCGCACTTTTCCATTCACTTGAACTGCAATCTCACAGGTAGATTGAACCAACATCATCGGATCATACACGGGGTACTCCTCAAAAGATATCCCCTTAGAAAAACCAAGACGCAAGAAAAGTTCTTCTGCCAAATGGGGTGCAAAAGGGCTTAGCACCTTTAAGAAATCTCCCATAGCCTCTTTGGGTATACGGTTCATCTTTTGTAATGCATTGATATATTCCATCATCTTTGAAATTGCTGTATTAAGAGCCAAATCCTCAATATCTTTTTCGACCCCAAAAATTAGTTTATGGGTTAAACGTCGTATATCAAGCGGATAATCATCCACTAACTCGACACGCTCAAAAAGATCGACAATCTTCACTAAAAAGCGATGACAACCAACGATTGCCTCATCACTCCAAATTTTCTCCCGGTCAAAAGGGCCCATAAATGTGACATATAGCCTGAGGGTATCAGCACCATATTTATCGACTACTTCCAGGGGATTTACACCATTGAGCTTCGACTTAGACATTTTCTCGAGCTGCTTGATGACGACGGTATTGTTTCGCTTATCAAAAAACTGCCCGTTACGCTCTTCGACATCGGAGGGAGCAACAAAACCACCCCCAGGTATTTTGTAGGCAAAAGCTGTGATCAGCCCCTGATTCTTCAGTTTTTGAAAGGGCTCGGATGTCGAGACAAGGCCTAAATCATAAAGGACTTTATGCCAGAAACGGGCATAAAGCAAATGTAAGACCGCATGCTCCACTCCACCCACATAAAGATCTACCGGCATCCAATGCTTCTCAATTTCCGGATCCCATGGCGCCTTATCATTATGTGGATCTAAAAACCTGAGATAGTACCAACAAGAACCGGCCCACTGAGGCATCGTGTTGGTTTCTCGAGTAGCAACTTTTTTTGTTTTTGGATCGGTTATATGAACCCATGAATCGACCCTCGAAAGGGGGCTTTGCCCGTCCTCTGAGGGTTGATAATTATCAATATGGGGGGGAAGAAGTGGCAATTCATCATCGTCAAGTGACCGTTTTGTCCCGTCGTCAAAATGCAATACCGGTATTGGCTCACCCCAATAACGCTGCCTCGAAAATAGCCAATCGCGCAATTTATACTGGGTTGTAATTTTCCCGTCCCCATTTTTCGTAAAATAGGCGGCTAAAAACTCCTTTGCCTCCTCTGGAGTTTTGCCATTCAAATTCACCTCGTTAAAACGGCTGTTGACCAAATACTCTTTTTGATCGATCTCCTCAATTACCTTTAAATGAGCAAGATCAAATTTTTCCTGAAATTCTTTGTCTCTTTCATCATGGGCTGGAACACCCATTACAATACCAGTACCATACCCCATGAGAACGTAGTCGGCGACATAAACAGGAATCAAAGCTTTTGTGATTGGATGGATCGCATGGCTACCTGTAAAGACGCCTGTTTTATTTTTATTGAGATCGGTTCGCTCGAGATCGCTTTTTCGACTCACCTCTTCTTTGTATTGATTGACCGCTTCATGTTGACCCTTTGTCACAAGTTGCTCAAGCAATGGATGCTCGGGCGATATCACCAAAAACGTCACACCAAATATAGTGTCAACGCGGGTGGTAAATACAGTTAAAGGGGTGAGCTCACCGCTCTTTTTAAAAGTAACCTCAACCCCTTGACTTTTTCCAATCCAGTTCCTTTGAAGTGCCTTTAGCCCCTCAGGCCAATCAAGCGTATCAAGATCTTGAAGCAATCTGTCTGCGTAGGCCGTGATCTTCAAAACCCACTGCCTTAGAGGACGACGCTCAACAGGATATCCTCCCTCCTTGGAAAAACCGTTTTCTACCTCTTCATTAGCTAGCACGGTCCTAAGAGCTGGACAATAATTTACTAAAATATTCGCCTCGTAAGCGAGTCCCTTGTCGTATAGCCGTTTAAATATCCACTGGGTCCAGCGATAATACTTAGGTTCACTTGTTTTGATTTCCCGATCCCAGTCATAGCTCAGTCCAAGCGCTTTGATTTGGCGGCGATAGGTTTCGATATTATCCTCTGTAGTTTTAGCCGGATGAATTCCGGTGCGGATCGCATACTGCTCTGCCGGTAAACCAAAACTATCCCAACCCATGGGGTGCAGAACTTCGTAGCCTTTTAAACGCTTGAATCGGGAAACAATGTCTGTCGCGGTGTATCCACTTGCATGACCCACATGCAAGCCTGATCCTGATGGATAGGGAAACATGTCAAGTAGGTAATATTTAGGTTTGTGGGAAAAGCTGTCTGTTTTAAACGTTTTGTTTGTTTCCCAAAAGGTCTGCCATTTTTTTTCTATTTTTAAGTGATCGTACGCCATTATGGTCCTTTTGCCCTACTCTTGAATGCTATCAAAATTAAAAGGTTTTTTCGACGCAAAACCAAGAGTATTATTTCTAGCGGTCAAAACCGATAAAAAGTTCAATTTTTTCTTTTTATAGATCGGTGCATTTATTGATTTGACGCTGTTCTATTTCGGATACTATACACTTTTTTAGCCCCTTCTTGTCAACTTCAAACCGCCCCTGTAGCGAGGGTTGTACTGAAGATAAAAAGCCTAGTTAGAAGATGGGTTTTTATTCAGTTTTTTTTGAA
>RGYU01000068.1 GCA_010031885.1 Chlamydiota bacterium
GACAAAACGCTTCGCATACCTTAAACTCCTTGAATAACAACATTCTATGAGTTTTTCAGCTTTTCCCTCTAGCGTTTTTTCGATCAAGGAAATACAAGAGGTAGTTTCTTTACAAAGAATCGAAAAAAACAACTTAATTTATCCGCTCCACACACAATGCAGAAGCAGAATTTAATTTTTTTTAAAGGATTGGAATTTTCGAAAAATCGCCCGATAAATTATTTCCAGAGGCGGTTTTTTATACCGTGTAGATAGTATTCAAAAGCAAAAATTTGTAGCAATCTTATTTTCTCAACAAAATCGAATTGATACGAATATATATAAATAATTATATCAAGTTTTGAGTGCTGCAACAATGTGTTGGCATCTGTTAGATCCGCATGAGCACCCTAACGGATCACCCAAATAGACTTGGTAAAGAATTCCAGGTTCGTCACGGCTTGTGACTTTAAACATGTGAGGCCCCACTTCCTCCACCATCCATTCTGGATCGATGCCACCACTTAAAAGATCTTTAGGAAGATTTTTAGGAATATGGGGTTTTTTTTCATCTTTTCGCTCATTGTGGAGCGCACGGGCGATTTGGCAAAAAAAGCAGTTACAAAGATCCACTGGCTCAACCTCTTTAACCATCTCTCCGCCTATTGCTTTTGCTATCAGTGTGATTTTATCGAGAATTTCTTTGGGTAAAGCTGGGGAATTTGCAAATTGGGGGTTGTGCCCTTGAAAAAGGGAAGAGGGATCAGTTGCATCAAAATGAAAGGATATAGGTGCACCAAAAGACGTTGCAACATTAGCGTCCATTGGGGGAGGTTGGAAAAGATTAGAAAAAAAGGGGATCTCTTTTACATTTTTGAATTTCTCCTCTTCCTCTGCTGCTGCTTCCAGGTGTTGAACGTGCATTTTAAATACAAGATCTATCTCATCCTGTGTCAGATTAGGAACAATGGCTCTGGCTCCAGACAATAGTTGTACATGTAGGACATTTTGTCCCTCGATGCTTTCTACGCCGATTGATGCTATTTCACTCCATTTACAGGAGATATAAGGGGGAATATGCAGCACCCTATGGTTGATTTTCATCAAAAAACCCACGTTCGCTTAAAAAATTATAACGAATTTATAGGGAGGATGTCAAACCAGATTTTTTCTCTTGATTTTCAGGAGCAAAAGGGGTGATAAGGCAGTAAAACAACAACAGTGGGAGTTTGAATGGGCCACGGGCGCAAAACGTTTTTATTGGACTCGACCGTACTACTTTACGATGTGGATGTGATTCAGCATTTTAAACGCTCTAACGTGGTAATCCCAAGTTTTGTAATCGATGATTTAGATAAACATGTGGGTCAAAAAACCGATTTTGGAATCATCGCCAGAGACCAACTCCACTATTTAAGTGACATATCCAAGATGGGAGACATCAATCAGGGTGTGATCATAGATGACGAAATTCTTGTTCGCATCGATACTTCGATAGGATCAATCGACAAAAAGCGGTTGCCTCACTTGGGGGATTTACCACAAAACCGTATAATTCACCTAGCACATGGAATGCGTGAAGTTTTAGATAACATTGTCGTTGTCTCACGCTCTGTAGCTGTACGGTTATCACTGGAGGTTTTAGGGATAGAGGCTGTCGATTTCCAACCCCCGCGTAAAGAAATCGACCCAGTCTCAAGAATGAGGACAATTCATGTCGATAAATCGGTAATCGACCACTCCTATATTGACGGTCACGTCCTTCTTGCCGATGAGAATTTTTTTAATAACGAGTATGTTTTGCTTTTAGCTAAGGAAAACTCACAGCTTCTATGCCGGTATCATCCAAGGGAGCAAAAATTGATTCCGATAAGAAGACGCGGCACAAAAGTCGCACGCGGAATTCTGCCCAAAAACTTGGAGCAGGAAATCGCTTTGGACATGCTTTTGTCAGAAGATATCCCCCTCGTATCTTTGATAGGCCGCGCCGGTACTGGTAAAACTCTGTTGGCGATGGCTGCAGCCTTTGAAATGGTTTTTGATAAAGGGATCTATAAACATCTTATTGTAACGCGTCCCGTGCATTCTTTAGGCCCCGATATTGGCCACTTGCCAGGGACCGCTCAGGACAAATTGAAGCCCCTTTTTGGTGCATATTTTGACAATATTGAAACAATCAAGGAGGCCCGTAACGAGGATGTTGGGGATGTAGCAGAATGGGTAAGCTGCCAACCTAAAATCAAAATGGAGGCAATAGCCCACATGCGTGGCCGTTCCTTTCAACGATCTATTCTGATAATCGATGAGTGTCAGAACTGCTCGCCTCACGAAATTAAGACCTTGATATCCCGCTCTGGAATAGGGACAAAAGTTATTTTGATTGGGGATATTGAGCAAATAGATGCCAAAAACCTTAACAGGTACTCCAACGGACTTTCCGAGGTAACATCCCACTTCGCCAATAGCCCGATCGCCGCCTATTCTTACCTGCAGGCGGTTGAAAGATCGGCGCTTGCTTTAGAAGCCTCTCGAATGTAATTCATAGGGTCCCCAATAGGGGGCCTGTTTTTATGTGTTAACTCTATTTTTTAAAAAACTTTTTTGGTGCTTAAGTCGCTAAATCCCTGGTTTCTTCATGGTTTAAGCAAAGTTTTATAAAAAGGGTGTGTCTTTTAAGGGGATTACAGGGTATAGTAGATCCCTATTACGGAGACTTGATGGGCTTTACTAGGTTAAACTTACATAAAAAAATTCTTGAAAAACTAGAAAAGTTAGAGTTTTCAAGTCCGACGCCAATCCAAGAGCAGGCGATTCCCCATATTCTTGAAGGCAAAGATATGCTTGCCTCCGCAGACACTGGGACTGGAAAAACAGCGGCATTTCTTTTGCCTGCCATCCACTTGCTTGCTGAGCGTGAAGCACCTTCTGAAGGGCCAACAGTATTGATTCTTTCCCCTACACGCGAACTGGCGACTCAGATTGAAAAAGAGGTAACCCGTTTCTCTTGCGGATTGAAGCATATTAAATCTGTTGTTGTATTTGGTGGCGCATCTTGGTCCGAGCAAGTAAAAAAAGTCTCCAAACCGCATGATATCCTAGTAGCCACTCCAGGTCGTTTGATTGATTTGATGGAAAAAAACAAAGTAGATTTAAGCCAAGTAGATCTATTAGTCATCGATGAGGCCGACAGGATGCTTGATATGGGATTTGTTGAGCCGGTCAATTTAATCGCTTCTAAAACAAATCCAGATAGACAGACCTTGTTGTTTTCGGCAACACTTAAAGGTCCCGTCCTAAAACTTTGCGCTAATCTAACAATCAATCCTGTTCGAGTTGAGATTGAAAAAAAAGAAATGGAAGTTGAGAATATTCAAGAACATTTCTACTACACGCATGATATCGCTCATAAACACCGTTTGCTTTCAGAAATCTTACAAAAAGAGGGTGTGGATCAAGCAATTGTCTTCACGTCTACAAAGAGAGCAGCTGATGAGCTGACCGACAGATTAAGCGATGAGGGTTTTGACACTGCCGCTTTACATGGTGACATGAAACAGCGACAAAGAGACCGCACCTTACGTTACCTTCACGCAAAAAAAATACGCGTTCTTGTTGCTACAGACGTTGCAGCTCGTGGTATTGATGTTGCTACAATTACTCACGTAATTAACTTCGACTTGCCGATGCAGGTAGAGGACTACATTCACCGTATCGGACGGACTGGACGCGCCGGCGCAACCGGAGAGGCGCACTCTTTTGCTTCAAAAAGAGATCGGGGAGTCGTAAAAGATATCGAGAAGCTTACTAAAAAAAGCTACGAAATCTACATGGATTCAAAGGGTGAAAGCAAAGAAAAAGACTTTCAAAGACCTTCTAAATCCAGATCCAAAGATCGTGAATTCCAGCCTAGAAGATCTTTTAGTGAACAGGGTGAATCCAGAGAGAGAAAGCCTTTTTCTAGAGATCGTGAATTTTCTTTCAAGGGGAGCGTTCCGAATTCAGAGAAAGAAAACCTTTTTCAAGAGATCGTGAGTTTGATGGAAAAAGGTCAGAAGGTTCTTTTAAAAAAAGTTTTTCCAATGAAAAGAGCTTTCAAGACGCGGGGATGAAGATCATTGGAAAAAGCAAAAAAAGCAAAGGCTTTTCCTTTGGCAAGTATGATTTAGAATCTCCGAATCGTTTCAGTAAACCTAAACGACCAACCGGCCCGAAAAGGGGAAAAAAAGTATTTACAAGCCCAAAAAGAGGGCGTCGTTAAAGTACCGAAAACCCCTCCAAAAGAGGGGTTTTTTTATGGGCGTTTCTTTTTTGATTTTCCCGCCATCGACAACGCGATCGCTACAGCTTGCTTTTGTGGTTTTCCTGCCCGAATTTCTGTACGGATATTTTCTGAAATGATCTTCTTTGAGCTCCCTTTTCTCAACGGCATAGATGGCTTAAATCCCTGATTTGTCTCAAAGTCAATAAAATGATTAGTGCCTCACTATAAAGCTGATGCGTGCATCAACTCTATACTTCGTAATTTGTCCATTTTCTACTTTAGCGTGAATGTGGTCGATATCAATCTGCTTGATCTCTTTAACGGTATGGCTAGCCTCGTGAACAGCCGAGTGGATGGCCTCCTCAATGGTTTTACCCTCTGCAATTACCTCTATGACTTTAACAATAGACACACAACCCCTTTAATATACAAATTCTTATAAAAACTCATATATTATAGAGGGGCTTAATTTTGAAGAAATTTTTTAAATTACTCAATTTCAATCAGTACTCATAAAAAAGAGGCCAGCTTTGGGAAATTTTTGCCCTGGATTCATGAAGTCTAATCCCGTCTAAAGAGAGGGAATACAAGACTTTTTAAAGGGTTGCCTTTTTAGTTAGCTTTTATTCTTTAAAAACATTCAATTTAGCTTTCTCTATCCTTTTAAGGTTTTTTGTAGGTATTCATATTTTGTTTTTTGTTAAGACAATCAATAAAAAGGTTCAAAAATACAAATCGACTCAAATCTATATAGAGTATGAATTTATGGCTGATTGCTCTTGTAAAGATTGAGAAGATGATACCAGTGGCTAGCAAAGAGCTTGTTTTTATTTTGGGGTTTATTCTGTATATGTTCATATGCCCGTATTAAATTGTCGTAAGTTAAATCCTCCCAGCGATCCAGAATGATCACAGGAAGACCTTCTAACAGGGGGTCGAGTTGGGAAGTAAGAACTATGGGGATCGCTCCCATATATAGAGCTTCCCAAATGCGATGGCAGTCTAGGCTAACTCCACGGGGACAAAGAACAAATTGAAAGCTTTTCAAATCTTCGATATAGTCTTCCAGCTCTTTTTTCTCTGATCTGTAAAACAATGGGTTATTTTCAAACATTTTCAAAAGTTCTCCCCGCACAGGATGGGTTCGGGGATTAAAATTCATATAGATTTTGAAAACCCTCTTCGATTGGGGTAATCCCATCTTTTTTGACCAAATCGAGATGTTTCCATAAGGTCTATTTTGACTTGCAATCCCCGATGGGATTGGGCAGAGCTTGGGATGTTTAAAAAATATATTTACCCCAAACCAGCGAAGTAGCTTAGGCTCGTTTAAAAAAGAAGAAAAGGTTTTTGTAATCGATAGATCTGAGTTGTGTGTTACAAGAACATAAGGATTTTTTATCATCGGATGAATTTTTCGTATAAAAAATTTTAAAAG
>RGYU01000069.1 GCA_010031885.1 Chlamydiota bacterium
TTCCCGGAGATATTTCTTGGGCCATGACCTTAGAAGAGGCACGCGCCGATTTTGATTTTTTAAATCAGCTCCCTGGAAAAAAAATCCTTTTAAAAGGGAATCATGATTACTGGTGGCCTACAGATAAAAAGTTACGTGATTTTTTAGATCCGAGTACCACTTTCATCAATAAAAATTCCATAACCCTTGAAAATCTAACCATAGGTGGAGCAAGGTTATGGGATAATACGGAAATCAACTCAGATTCGATTATCGATTTTGTACCTGGGACAAAACCAACTATTCGAGACCTAACAGAGCAGGATAAAAAAACTTTTGATTTGGAAATTTCTCGCCTTGAGGGAAGTCTATCTTCTATGCCAGAAGGGAAATTACGGATCGCAATGACCCACTATCCCCCAATTGAGCCAACAATGGCGGGTTCCAGATTTAGCGAGTTATTTGAACGTTATCGCATCGACCACGTCTTATTTGGACATATCCACAACGCAAAAAAGTTACCCCTTTACGGGCAAAAAAATGGGGTGAATTACCATTTAGTTGCGGCTGATTACCTCGATTTTTGTCCAAAACATATTGCCACAATTTTGTAAAAAACCTCCCTGAAAGGGAGGTTTTTGATCAGAAGTGTCTAGAAGTATGAACTCAAGCTCTGTCGATAATCTTTTTGAAGTGTAAGCAACCGTTGTCTTGAGGGTGGATGCGCCTTTTTTCGTCTATCTGAGAGCGACTGTCTAAAATTTTTCTAACTTCCGACATTTCTCGATGACGATCCTTTTCCTCAAAATACTCTTGGGCAATTGTCAAAAGTTCAACAAAATCGGCCTCTTCTTTTGAAAAGTCAACAATATGGGACAACAAAGAAAAAAACCGCTCGTGCTCTTCATCTTTTAAAAGATGGATTACCTCTAAAGAAAATTCAAAATCCTTAGTTTCTACTGCGAGCTCAACCAGATTTTCAAGGCGATCCTCATGATTGCCTTTCAAGTAAAACTCAAGCAACGAAAACCAATAGGGTCGCGTTAAATAGTCAAAAAACAATTCAATCAGCTCTTGGGCTTGAACCTCTTCAGCACGGTCAATCAGATCGGCGATGTAATCGTAAATGAATCCCTCAATATCGTATGCAAAATATCGAGAAACTTTGTCTAAAACCTCGACCGGGTTTTTTGCGTTAGCAAGATTTTCTCTTAAGATTAATTCCAACTGTTTTAATTGGGTCAAAATTTCTTTAAAGTTTTTTCCGCTAGACAATTCATATTTCTGAATTGAGGTATCCAATTCATCTGCAAAAACAGACAGGCAGGTATTGTTGGGCGCATGGCGCTTGAACAATTCAAATAGTATCAGATAAGCCTGCTCGACTTTTTCAGGTGGATCAGTTTCCAAAGTTACGGCTTCAACAAAATCTTCAGGCGTATCAATTTCCTCTAAATAATGGGCAATAGAGGAACTCTCGACTGGGACTTTTAGCTTATTTAAACGCTCAAAAAGTTCTTTGTCAGAAACGCTAGAAAGATCTTCAATCATCCAACTTTCATGGGGGGTTGAAAGATCCCAAGCAACCTGGGCTTTAAGTAGATTGTAGTGTGCTTTGATCTCTTTTTTCATTCTATCTTTTGGTTAATCTTACAAGTAGGCTATGATATTAACGATAAAGTGAAAAAGATCAAACCAAAATCCTTCCTCCTTCTTGAGATTTTGATCACCTTTTTGTTGGTAGTGGTCCTGTTTTCTGCTATCATCCAATCCCCTTTAACTCTTTATAAATCGTTCAAAATCAATCAAAAAAAATTGGAACTTTTCCTTGAAAAAAAAATTTTTTTTCATGATTTGACCCTTTTTCTAGATCAGAAAAAAAAGATCAAAAATTTAGAAGAAGTGGTATTAGAACCGCACAAAAATTACACACGTACAGCCAAAATTCACTATGATTGGGCTAAAGGTGAGCCCTACTCAAAATTGTATATAGATTTTTTTTTAAAAGATGCCAAGGGCGATACTACCCATTTTCAGGGGCAAATCGTCGTTAAGGCCCTAGAAAATGCAGACTAAAAAAATTGCTTCAAACTATATGGGGGAGTTTTGATCCATTTTTTTTGTGAGCAGACAATTCTAGAAGTTATCCTTTGCAATTAAGTTGGCGTTTGTCCTATGAAAACGTAATATGGGAAACAAAGAATTTACCCCTTATCTGGGTGCCGATAAAAACGTGAACGAATTTACATTACGTGCCGTCATTTTGGGAATTATTCTCGGTTTTATTTTTGCAATTGGTAATGCTTATCTCGGTTTGAAAATAGGGATGACCATCTCCGCATCCATTCCTGCTGCAGTTTTTTCCATGACAATCATGAAGCTCTTATTTGGAAGAGCTTCCATTTTAGAGCACAATCTTGTCCAAACTATGGCTTCTGTAGGTGAAGCAATTGCTGCAAGTACCATATTTGTAATTCCTGCCTTTTTTTTTCTTGGCATCAGCCCCTCCACTCTAGAAATCACAGGCATTATTTTGATTGGCGGTGTAACCGGAATCCTTTTTATGATCCCCATGCGCCGTTACGTAATAGTAAAAGAACACGGTGTCTTAAGCTTCCCTGAAGGAACTGCGTGCGCAGAAATTTTAAAAGCCGGCGAAGAAAAGGAAAATTATGGTGGGCTTCTAGCATCTGCAGGTATTGCTATCGGTGCCATTTATAAATTTTTTGTATCTGGTGTTCGTGTATTCCAAGAAAACATCAATTTTGAGGTTTTCAAACCTAATGTATACCTAAGTTTTGAATCAACTCCCTCCCTGATTGGAGTAGGTTTTATCATCGGACCGAGAATATCTAGTATGATGTTTGCGGGGGGCTTGATTGGCTGGTGGATTTTAATTCCCCTCATTTCCATGTTCGGCGGATCTTCCGATACCATATACCCGGCTACTGAACCCCTATCTTCTTTAGGAGCCTCGGGGATTTGGAGCAATTATATCCGTTATATCGGCGCAGGGACGGTTGCTGTTGGCGGTCTTTTTAGCTTGGTAAAAATTGCGCCCATAGCAATCACAACGTTTTTGGAGGGATTTAAAGACCTCTTTAAGGGGTTAAAGCACCATCCAGATACACTTCGCACGGACCGGGATATTCCTATCGGCTTTCTTCTTATAGGTTGCCTCACATCCATTGCACTTATCTGGGCGATTCCCCTGTTTCAAATGAATCTTTTGGCAACTATCCTCACCGTAATTCTCGGATTTTTCTTTGTAGGAGTTGTTTCCATTACGGTGGGCCTTGTAGGAAGTTCCACCTCCCCTACTTCTGGAATGCTGATCACTACACTTTTAATCTGTTCCACACTGTTTTTCACGTTGGGTTGGACCAGTAAAATTTACCTTGGAATGGTCTTAACAATAGCAGCATTTGTAAGTGTCGCTATTTGCTTGGCTGCTGCTACTTCCCAAGATTTGAAAACGGGTTTTTTACTTGGAGCCACCCCCTCTAAGCTCCAAATTGCCGAAATGATCGCCTTAATCCTTCCAGCAATTGTGATGGGTTCTGTTTTGCAACTTTTAAATACAGCTTATGGTCTTGGTACAACAGAGCTACCTGCTCCCCAGGCAACGTTAATGTCTTTTATTGCAGAGGGAATTTTAAGCGGAAAACTCCCCATTACTCTTGTTATGATCGGGGTGTTTTTAGGTCTTGTCTTAGCACTACTTCAGCTACCAATACTCCCTTTTGCAATCGGCCTTTACCTCCCTCTTGATTTGTCATCGACCATTATGCTGGGCGGTCTCGTCCATTTCTTCATCAAATCGATGAAGCGGTCCCCCGATAAAGGTGTGCTAGCTGCATCAGGTCTAGTTGCCGGAGATGCCTGCATGGGTGTTTTTATTGCTTTGCTCTCCATCATGGGGTTTATTCCAGAGAATCCCCTATCTATTTTTGATCAAAACACGAGTATGCTAGCTCTATTGTCACTCACACTTTTAGTAGGTATGATGGCCATGAAGGGTGAAAAAACCAGTTAAAAGCAAGTAGCGATAAAACTTGCGACAATTTATAATTTCTTTCTGGTGCTAAAGAGAAAAACCATAAAATCATTTAATCTTATTGAAGCTTTGATCAGCATGTTGCTGATCGGCTTCATTTTTTTCATGGTCAGCCAGGCAATTACCTATTTTTGTTATTGCAACAAACGGATCAATACGGCCTTTGAAGAAAACTTTGAAGAAAATCTTTTAGAACTTTATCGGACAATCAATCAGATCGATTTAGAGGCCGCACCCCTAAAGATATCAAAAAACCCTAAAGAAATTTCTTTTGCTTTCAAACCCCCTTTACATCTTAGGGGGGAACACCCTTACCTGATAGCAAAGATCATTCAAAAAGATCACGAGATTCTTTTTCAAAGCCAGCCCTTAAAAGGGGTCAAATGGGATTCTATCAAGCTGGGTTTGACAACGAGTGATTTGGGGATTCAAGTAATAGGGTTCCAATTTCAAGAAAAAAAACGCTCATTGATCCTGGTAGATCAGTTTGATGAAAAAAGCTCTATGATTCCGATCGCAATCCGTATAGATCTGGGGACAAAAGTATTAGATATCCCTATTCCACTCAAATTAGAGGATCAAAATATACTTCACTTAAGACTTACACCAACGAGGTCTCAATGCAGTTAATCCCTATGATTTTAACCGTTTTTTTAATCCTTTCTCTGATGTTGGCAACCATGCAAAAAATTTCCGTTCAGCATACCTGTATAACCCATAGAGTAATGGACCATCTAGCAATCGAATCCAAACTTTCGGAAGTAGCAGCGAATCAATTTTTTGAAAAAGCTCTCTCATCTGCTCCAGATTTAAATAGGGACTTTTTTCCTCTTTTAAATAACGGGTAGCTTCCTCATCTAAGATTTCATAAGCCC
>RGYU01000070.1 GCA_010031885.1 Chlamydiota bacterium
AGGGTTGATATCCTTGTAAATAATGCGGGTATCACAGGAATGGCAGAGGGGTTTGGCCCCCAAGATCCCGAAAATGCCTCTCTGAATAGCTGGAAAAAAGTACATGCAGTGAATGCTGAAGGGACTTTTTTGGGTTGTAAATACGCGATCATCCATATGAAAAACCATGGTGGTAGCATTGTCAATATCTCCTCGCGCTCAGGGAATGTGGGTCTTGGTTCCATGGCGGCCTACGCCTCAAGCAAAGCGATGGTGCGTAACCACACCAAGTCGGTCGCGCTGTGGTGTTGCTCAAATCGTTATCCTATCCGTTGCAACTCAGTACACCCGGCAGCCATCGATACTCCCCTCTGGGATCCCATTGTCTCTGGTCCTTCAAAAAAACAAAAAATAGAAAAAATGGTTCAGGAAATTCCGATGGGGCACATGGGTGAGCCGGAAGATGTCGCTTATGCCGTTTTGTACCTAGCATCAGAAGAATCAAAATTTATCACCGGAGCCGAACTGCTTGTCGATGGGGGGATCCTTGCTGGCTCAGCAGCGTCGCCCGGTGCTATACACCCTAAGGAGAATATATGAGTCGCATCCATCCAAAAAATCCGATCGATCCACAAGTAAGCGAAGTTTTAACCGGAATGAAACAAACGCTCGGTTTCACCCCAAATATTTTTCAATTGATGGGGCACTCAAAACCCTTTTTTGGCGGTTTTTTGACTTTATCTAAAAGCTTAGAGCATGGTCTACTCTCCCCACAAACCAGGGAATCGATCGCCTTAGCTGTTGCAGGCTTTAACGGATGCAAATACTGCACGGCAGCACACTCTAAAATTGGAGCAAAAGCCCACCTTGACGACGAGGAAATC
Organism: Chlamydiota bacterium; assembly: GCA_010031885.1. GTDB lineage: Bacteria > Chlamydiota > Chlamydiia > Chlamydiales > RGXB01 > RGXB01. The sequence goes on from RGYU01000070.1 coordinate 864, forward strand.
CGGTTAAATTTAGAGGGTAAAAGTGGGCATCCAAAAACGCAAGCCGCCCTCGATTTTGTCCATAAAGTCCTCAAAACGAAAGGGCACATCCAAGACGCTGATATTCAGCATATTCTGGAAAACGGGTGGAATGAAGAACAGTTGCTAGAAATCATGGGGAATGTCGCAGTCAATATGACGACCAATTACTTCAATAACGCCTTTCTCCCTAAAGTCGATTTTTAGGATAATTCATTGATTTTTAATGGGTTTGAAAAAAATGAAGCGGTCATTTTCATGTAAAATAAAAAATTTACAAGGAATAGAAAATCTGTTATAATAATATTTATTATAATTAGGCTTGATATGATCGCACCCTTTTTGGGATCACCCACGACTGTAGCGCCAACAGCGCCTGCACCCCCTACCGACAGCTCGTTGGCGGGTAAGAACTATAAGCTCATTTGCGACCCTAAAGCCTCTTGCTGGCTCCATACTTTAGCAGGCCTTAGCAATGTCGTTTCCAGGGGTAAAAAATTGAACGCTGTAGTTGGTTTAGCAGGAGCATCCTTTGTGGCCCTCAAAGTGGCGATGATTGCGGGTGCGGTGCTGACCATATCCTTCCCCCCTTTAGTGATAGGGGTGGCTCTTTTGGGTACATCCATAGCTTTAGCAATCCTTTTTTCTCGATTGTCACTTCCAAAGCAAGTTAAGGATCTTTGTGAAGCCGCAAAAAAGTTTAACAAAAAAAATGACTTGCCCTCTGTTTATACTGTCCTTGGGCCAAGAACAGACTCACCTGAAAATCCAAAACGGGTTTACGCATTTCTATATATTACAAATGGTGGGTGTAATTATTTACATTTGATTCGTACGATCAACCCCAAAAGCTTGTTTAAAACTTCTCAACTAAAAATGCTAAGAGAGGCTAAGACAGCATCCGATTTTTCAACTCCTATCACGAGAGATATTGAAAATTGGGCGATTTCACAAGGGGTCTCTTTGAGAAAAACCTTTTTAAATCAGGGTCAAGAAAAAACCCTTTTTGCGAATGGTGGAGATCTGAAAATGTACCAAAAAAAGATTAGTCTAAGGAAAAAGGTAAGGATAGCCATCCAAATTTTACAAAAGATGGTGAACTTTTGGAACCTCGGATTCATTCATAGAGACATCAAAGGGGTAAATTTTTTAGTCCACAATAAAGTTCCCTACCTTGCAGATTTTGACTTTGCATCTAAATGTCCTACCAAATCACAACCACTAGATTGTGGTACCTTTAGCCACATGCTTTATACAGGTGGTGATGTGAACTTATTGCATGCAGATTTTTATGCCCTTGGCATGACCCTTGCTAATTTATTTGGCGAAGATTTCTACAAAGAGGCTATTAAAAGGTATCCGAATCAGTTTGGGCTCATTGAATTTGATCATATTCAACAATTCTTTGAGACAAAGACCAAAGAGGACCTTTTTATTCCTCTACGCGAGCAGCACCAAGGTGAAGAAGTATACCGTATTATGAAAGCTCTACTGACTGCTCCTCACTCTTTTGACTTAGCTGATCTGGGAAATAAAGTTAATGAGCTAGTTCCCTATTAGACAGGGCGACGATCTCTATTTGCCCCTTAAATAAAATCACCCCCCTTTTTACCCTTAAACTACTAATTATTCATGTTTTCTATCTCAATTTTATAGAACCCATCCCTTTTTAAGATCATATTAAAATAATTATTTGATAAAGAATGGCCCATTTAGTATAATAATATACTAAATTATATAGGTACATCTATGCACACACCTTTAGTGGCAACATCAGCGCCGGGAACTTCCCCAGTCGATCCTTTGAAGAATAAAACGTATAAACTTACTGAAGATGCGACTGCAAGCAAACGGCTTGTAACCCTTTTTAAGCTTAAAACAAACGTCGAGCGTGCTAAAAAGCTTACCGGCTTGATCGGGTTAGCCGGCGCAAGCTTTATGGCTCTAAAAATTGCAATGGTCGCCGGTGCAACGTTGTCCCTCTCCTTCCCCCCGCTTATGATTGGTGTAGCTCTATTGGCCACAACTGTCGTACTGGGTATTATCCTATATAAATTGTCCCTGCCAAAAAGGGTGGAAGAGTTTCAAAAAGCGGCACAAAAGTTTGCCAAAGATGATACCCCCCCCGAGGCTACGCTACCCAAAGTCTTTGTGGTTGAGGGTGCTCGAATTGGTAGATCTGCCAAAAAAGTTTATGCTATCGAAGAGATTGCTCATGGTGGAATCAATACTTTGACCCTGATGAAAACGATCAATCCAAAACTGTGTAAAAACCCTGAATTGAAAATGCTTCGGGAAACTCGGCCGAACAGAAAGGGGTCTAATCCAGTTCTAAGAGAGATTGAAATGAAGGCTTGTTGCCACCAAATATCTCTACCTAAAACCTTTTTGAATGAGCGTCAGGAAAAAACTCCCTTGGCTAATGGGGGAGATCTGAGTCGTTTTCAATCTACCTTAAATCCTGAAGAAAAGGTTCAAATTGCTGTTGGAATACTCAAGAAAATGGTGGCGTTTTGGAATCTAGGATATATTCATAGAGACCTTAAACCTGAAAATTTCCTTGTCCATGAGGGCAAACCCTATCTTGCAGATTTTGATACTGCTCAAACTTATAATGAACAAACGGCTAAGGAACGTATAGCAGGAGTTGGAACTCCCGAATTTATATTAAGAACAGGGAAAGAAGTAGATCTTCTTCATGCAGATTTTTACGCCCTCGGCCTTACGATTGTCGATCTATTAGACCCCAAATTTCTCAATCCAATAGCTTTAGGGGATTGTAGGAATCCTGGCTCTCCTGGATTCAATTTTTCGAATGTTAAAAAACAGTTCGGTAAATGGATTCAATCTTTTAATGACATGCCAGATACTGCACAATCTCGCAAATTAAAAGAGATCATGGCGCAATTAGTCACAAGTCCAAAAAAGGTGACTTTGACAAGTTTATCTACAGACGTTGAGACGCTTAAGAGCTTAGCTTGAAAGACCCCGTTTTTTAGTGGTGCGTGATTTTTATTAGTATTTTCTAAACGAGCTCTATTTCTCGGTGATTTTCCACCAAATCTACCAAAATTTTAGCACAAACAAACCCCTGAACAAAGGGGTTTGTGTTTTATTAAGGATCATGCCATGGATAAAGGTATGATAAAAAAAGCATTCAACTCCATGAGATTGTATAAGATTATAGGGATTCTCCTCATTGTAGGCGGTATAGCCTCTTTTCTATTTGCTAATTATATCCGCTCCCAGGTCGATCAGGGGAAACACAAAGTTAGAAAAGCACAATCTGCTGTGAATAGTGCAAATCAAGCAGCTAGTGCCGATCCTACCCTTTATCTTTTCAGCAGAACCGCAACAGGACCGATCCAAAAGAAAATCAACGAGGGAAAAAAGGATATAGTCTACTTCCAATCCCTTGCTAAAACTTTAGATATCGTAGGTTTTATCACTATTATTGCAGGCGGAGGTCTCACTATCTGGGCCTTCTACTCGGGCCGTAGGAAAAATTAGGTCTTATGGATTGGGATTCGCCACGAAATAAGAGCAATTATTTCGTTATACTGTTCACTTATGTAGTGGATTTAATGGGTTTTTCCATCGTATTTCCCATTTTAGCCCCACTCCTCTTGGGTAATGAGTACAACTTTTTTGGTTTTGACGCCTCTTTGACCTTCAAAACAACGATGCTTGGCCTCCTATATAGCATTTTCGGGATAGGTCAATTAATCAGTACCCCTTTAATTAATTACCTATCCTCGCTAATTGGACGATTTTGGGTGTTGATATTTTGTAGTTTCATCTCTTTTTGCGGCTATATTCTTATGGCCTATACAGTTTTCGAGGAGCATCTCCCCCTCCTTTTTTTTGGAAGACTGCTGACTGGACTTGCCTCGGGGACAATCCTTTTAAGTCAAAGTGCGGTACATGACTTAACCAACTCCTCTAATAGG
>RGYU01000008.1 GCA_010031885.1 Chlamydiota bacterium
CCCGATAGGATCAATGGGTTAAGAACCCCTTTCAAAAAAAGATGAAGTTCTTCTCGCCTATCACAAAAAAATCCTTGGTTTTCACCCAAAAGGGTTGCGTAGATTTTGAAGACAAAAAGGGCATGAGCCTTCAAGCTATCATCCCCAATATCTTTCAAATTTTCCCTAAAAATTCGGTTGACTAATTTTAAATCAACCTGAGCAATATTTAGCCCGAATTGAGTTGTAAGGGTGTAAATTTCCAAGGCTTGTGAAATTTCCGAGGCCAATTCCTTTTTTTTCTCTAAAGAATCCCCTTTATCAAAAAAATGTCTCAAAGTTCTAATTGCACATGATAGATCTTTAAAGGCGTTGTCTAAGAAAAATTCATATTCTTGTTTTGCCTCAATCGCTCCTCGGTACTTATTATAGAAATCTATATCTTCTTGACTATTCTCAATGCTCTTGGATTTTAAAAATGCCTCGAGTTCACCCTTTTTGAAGATATTCCCTACACCAGACTCAATCGCATATGCAACCGTAGCCCGAATATGCTCCAAATGGTAAATCTCTACTGTAGATTCTACAAGACGTTCCCTTATTTGAAACATTCTTAAACGGATCAAGTCAATGATCTCTTTTGGGGAAAGCCCAGAGATGATTTCATCGAATCCGACCTCAAGACCGTCTTTTTTCCTTGCAATAGAGTTACCGATTAAATGCAGCCTTAGCCATGCTGTCTCGTAAAACTTTTGCTTCGAAAGAATTTTATAAAAATTTGCGAAGTAGTGTTTTACAACTTGAAATTTTGCTGTAGGAGTTGAATAAGTCAGATGCGATACAATTTTTTTTGTAATACGCGTTATGTTTTGGATGTTATGTAGTTGAGAAAATTCTGCATATACCGGTAAACATCGTTCCATTTTTTCAAAAGATACCTCATCTGCCTCCCCTTGTGAAAGGAGGTATAAAAATGCGAGGTCGTCTTGAAAAATTTGCCCGGGAAAAAAAAGGGTCCCTTCGTAGCATTCGAATAACTCAATACATTTTGCGACAAGATCGGGCTGATCTAGATCCTTTTCAAGAATGAAATTTGTTAAAAGGGAGAAATCTGATTTATTTAGAGGTAAACCGTCCTTCATCAGATCCATAAGATCAAGACTCCAGTCGCACATTTCCTTTTTATGAATGATATGGATTAATAGCTTCATAGAGCTGTAAGATGCCCGTTCGCTCTTGATACCCAAAAGTTTCATCTCGCTTACTAGCCATCCGATGCGCGAGGATTTCAATAACCCTAAATCCCCATCGAAATTTTGAAGAATGATTCTTTCAAAATCGAAGGATTTGCCATTTCTTTCGATCAACATGGCCAAATCAATCCTCTCAACCAGGGAAAATTGCTCGATGAGCTTGTCGTCTAAAACCCTAGATAGGGTTGCATTTATAATTTGGGGATGAATGGCTGGAACGGATGTTGATGCTGTTAAGATGAGATAAAGCCATTTTGCCCCGACCCGGCAAAGTTCAGGGTCATTCATACAAAAATGGACGAGCTTTTCAAAGGTCTTTGGGTCTAAAAATTGATGAAAAAAAGTATCTATATTTTTTTTCCCAAAAAAACTTTCCAAAAGAGGCAAAGTCTGTCTTGTTATTAAAAAGCTCTCTTTTTCAAATAAATTCTTAAAAATTCTAGAGCGCAATTCAATATTGGTGATTTTCCCAATATTTTCCTCCAGATATCCCTCAATTACTGGTCTATTTAAGACTTTTTTCTCAAATGAATCAGCATTTGACGAAATAAGAGATTGAATCCACGAAAGTAAAAGTGCCGAAAATTTTATGCTTTTGGGATTTTGAGACAATATGCAGACCTCAATTAGGGAAAATAAAAAAGGCTCATCCACTAAAGCTGTCGTTTGAATGATGGCTATAAGCTCCTCAAGATCCTCTAGTCTTGGCTGTTTTTGAAGTGCTTTGAGAATGCTTAAGGTTATTCGAGGGCTTTTATTGAGTAACGATACCCCCTCTTTTTTTAGAATTGCTATTCCCTCGCAAAGTTCAAGACCATCGCAATTCATCTCTAACATCTCAAATAGCTTTGGACTTGAAAACTTTTTCTTCAGCTTTTCAACCACAGCAAAGGGCAATTTTAGACCGCGTGCTTTCTCTATTAAGTTAAACGTAAACAGTTCAAGATCTTTTTCTTTACTTTTCGCTGTTAAAATAAGCTCTAAAGTTCTTTTATAATAATCGAGCTCAGAGGAACCAAATTCTAAAAACAGGGGAAAATAATCAGACTGGAAGCCATTCACGCCTACAACTTCTGTTAAAAGACAAAAAATAGCGTCTAAGTCAGAAAGTCTAGAGGGATCTGTTTTGAGAAAATAAAGGCATGCAAAAACGTACTGCTCTTTAAGTAAAACAGAACCCGAAAACCCCGTCTTTAGGCTTTTTGACCAAAGAACCTCATTTTTAAATCGGTCCGCTAAAATTCCTAAAAGGGGTAACAACTGTTTTTCATTCAACGTCTTGACCCAGTTGTCTAATAATTCAACCCTTTTTGGGTGGACATATAAAGAGGGAGCTAAATTAAAAAACCTTGAGACACTTAGCGCGTAATCCCCCGTTTTTGGATGAGGTAATTTTAGCTCATTAAGGAGGCAATAAATAGCCCTTTCCCTATAGACTAATGGAATCTTTTCCTCGATAAAATTTAAAAAAGATTTTAACTCTTTTTCAAAGCACAAAAAAACGGAAAGCTCTATCAGCCCGGGCAAGTTTTTTTCTAACCCCTGACAAAAGATCTCAATAATGGATTCTTCCAAAACCCTAAGATCAGATGACGGGATAAAGCTTAAAATGGATACTGCTTCCAAGGGAGCAATTTCACATGGGCCGTATGCAATCTTCAAAAAAGCTTTAGCAGAGCGAAACAAAACAGGATCACTTGCGTTTATTTCTTGAACGGGTAGAGGGCTGGATGGTGTTCTTTGATGTAAAACAAGGATTAGCTTGTAAAAAAGGGACTTTTCTTCCAGCGAGACGGTCAGAGAATGGAGCTGATTGAAATACTCAAAAGCTTGAGGATGATTTTCGTAGGCAAAAGATAACCAGCTAATTAATTTTTGTGAATATTCTTTTTTTATGAAAAGAGCTTTAGCCTTTTCTATGTTTAAAGAGAGATTGACAATTTGAATGCGGTCTTGAGCCTTATAGGAGAGATGCTTTAACAGGTCGTTTTGTTTGATCCAATCCAAAAAGAAAAGCTTGTTTTCTACATAAACTGCATCATCCTCAATCCAGTTTGATGCTGTCGAAAAAAAAGACAAGGGGTACATAGACAACATTTCACTGAGCGCTTCAGATCCATATAATTTTGAAAATATCTCCACGAGTTTAAAAAAATCGATCCGTTTTTCAGGATTAAGATAGTAGGATCTGAAAAAAAGTCTTTTCTGGTCTAAAAAATCATGTACATCAAAAAAAGAAAGAAACTCTATGATTTTATCAGGTTTATAGTTTCTTTTAGCAATAACTTTTGGGAATACCTCGACAAAGATATCTCTGGTCAGCCCCCTTTTTTCCCACGCGTCAAATAAAAAACCAAGGGGATCTTCGATGGCAAATCGACGGGCATTTAAAGGGGCTAAAAATTGATGGATCTTTCGACTCATTTCTTGATGATTTTGGGACTTAGTTATAATGGCAGGAAAAAACCGTCGACAAAGATCATCAAGAATCATTTCTCGGCTTAAGCAGGGCTCCGGAGACATCCAAAACCAGTTCTGCAAAATATCAAAACAGGAAAAGGGGTCTAATGGCAACGTAGTGACAGCATCTAACAGACAATCTGACAATACTTTGGGTAAAAAATAGTGCTTTTTTTCAATTTGAAGATGGTGTCCGAATACTTTGAGATCTTTTGACCTCGTAAAAAAAAGACCGGTTACAAGCGAGAGCAACTCCTGATATGGATCCCAAAAGGCTTCCTGGGCAACCTGTCCCATATGTTCATCCAATACCTTCTCAATTCCCAACCTTAAGGGGTTTTTTAACTCTAAAGGGATCTGTTCCGATACGCTCAAAGCATTTAAAAGGTTGAGTTGATAGACCCGTCCATTTTCAACCGAGAGATGGTTTTGACAAAAAAACCGAAATAGCTCAAAAAATCTAGGGTTTATTTGAAAAGAAAGTTTAATTTCTACTAAAGAGCGTTGGATAAGGGCATATTCAACGATGAAACCTTCAGAAAATTTTTGAAAAACCCTAAAATGGAAATTATGCGCGGAATCGGGTCTAGTCAAAATGAGCTTTTTATGAAAAACAGCATCGAGCGAAGAATCGAAATCTTTATGAACCGCTCCAGGTATGGTTTCAATTTTTGATCTAGCAAGATCTTCCCAGCAAATCCTTATTCCTATGCTGTCGTGATCAAATAAATTAGAGCGACACCCTTTTCTTAATATTTTTATGTCTAAATTTCCCAGAGAAAGGGTGAGATGAGCAGTATTGGATTTGTAAAAATAGGATTCCCAGATTTTTTGTCTAGGATCAATGTGCCAAAACCGACGCCCTCTGCCCGGTAACCAAGTTTGAACCAAACAAATCAGTCTATCTTTCAATAATTCAAATTTTTCATCCTGGCACGCATCAATTTCAACGCAAAAATCTAAATCCCCATACACTCCGTTACCAGCAATGACCCAGGAGGCCGCCCCACCGATCAAATAGACCTTATCGGCCGGAAAAATTTGAGCTAAACAGGGTGCAAGATCATCAAACAGTTTGCTGATTGAAGGGAGGTGGTCTTTTGAGTCCTCTGATACCCTCAATTCAAGTTGATATTGTCCTAAATCTACAAGTCTTGATATTTGAGTATGGTTCAAAAACAAAGAGCGTTTGTGAGAAACTTTCAAAGGCGCTAGCTCTACTGAAAGCGCTGAATTTGCCGAGACTGTTGGTTGTGTCATGCTGGAAAAAAATTTACGCGTGCATCATAACAAATTGCCCAAATACGTTCAAATTTTTGTATTAAATTTTAATAAATGATTGATTTTGATATCAAATTGAGTCATTGAATTTGAAAAAAAAACTTGAATATGTTAACTTACAATTTACATATTCTTTATCTTATACTGTGGGGAGATTCAATGACTCTTTCGTTTTCTGATATTTTTTTCGCAAATTTTCAAAAAAAAACCTATTGCTATCTTGATGAGCCTTTACATGAATGGATTGAAGCTTTTGATCAAAAACAACATCACCCTGAAATTACCGATCAAATAACGCGACTGTTTTGTGAGTCTGAGGTCTCAAAAATACTAGAATCCCCCATTGCATACGATGAAGATACCATCCAAGAAAATGTTCGAATCTTAGAAAAAAAGGGGTTTCGCTGTCTATCAAGACGTCAAAATCGTCACCATAAGAATGTTCCCCACTACTCGGCTTTCGAGCATCCGTCGCTTGATGGATGGGTGATCAAGCCCTGCGGCAAGAGGGTTCCGGACTCTACTTTTGTATTCGGGCCAACTAACCAGTTCATGGAGATGGCCTACTTTAGTGACGATGACAGTCTTTATCGAATTCCGATGCGCCAAATAATCCAGAAAATAGCCAAATCGGAAAACATACCGGTTATTTTACCCCAAAAATATTATGTAAAAATCCCTTTTTCTAATAATGAAGACCCAAAAAAATCCTATTTTATTATCGCAAAAAAAATTGACATTCTCGGAGCCGATGAATCGATTCGTGCCATCAAAGAAATGTCTTCCTCACAGCAGAGTACCCTTGCTTTTCAGATCTGTCGTTTGATCCAATCTACCGGATTTTTAGACGCCTCAATGGCCAATATCCGTCTAACTAGAGATGGTAACTTAGCAATAATCGATACGGAACCGGCCGGATTTTTACGACAAAGCGGTACCGCCCCACTTTTACCGTGGATGCGGTATGGCCACCACGGGACGCTGGAAAAAAGTGGCCGGATTGGACTTCATCGACTGCGAAATGAATTCACTGCTGGGTCACGAGCAAGACAATTAGGTGTCAAATTCGACGATGCGCTTCCGGGACTTGAAGCATTTAAAGAGATGTGCGATGAAATAATCCTAAAAGACGAGACGCTAAAACCTACCCTTTTAAGCAAGACTATTTCTGTATTTAGCCTAGGATTGTTTCCTTTAATTTGGGCAATTCAAAGTTTTATAAAGTCAATTTTGTTAAACTGGCTCTACAATAAGCATGAACTAATACAGCAGAAATACCAGGAAAGGTCCATTTATTACAGCCATTTAAATTATTCTATTCAAAAAGAAAAAGAAAAAAAATACAGACGAAAAACAAACCTTATTCTGCGCTTGATCCACATGTTGCAAGATGGTGTACCAAAATTGCCGACGAAAAGCAAAGAATCATCTAAAGACCAAAGGTTGGTCGAATGCTAAGACATTATATTTTTGTTGCCCCACCAAAAGAATATCCTCATCTATTTTAGCTGCAAAACTTTTTTAATAACTTAAGTTCCTCTAAATCTTGCCGCTGAAATTTATAGCCAGTTCGGCCCAAATAACGAAAACACTCTAAAAATATTCTGCAAATATCCTGAAGATCCCTAGCAGTATTAGCGTCTAAACTTAGTCCCTGGTTTAAACGAGTCACCATTCCAACAACCGTTCTTCTTTTGTACAGGTAAAATACTTTCAGTAAGGATCGTATCTCTTCTATTTGAAGTTCCGTTTGACATAAAGTCCTAATCATTTCCCTGTTAGCGCGCTCAATGTCTATCATCTGGAATGATGGAAAATTTCGTATAGAGTTAGCTACAAAAAATGTTAATTTTTGAACCCAACGATTGACTGTCTGTGCTACTTCATCCTCGGTCAGGTAAGCCCCTTCTAATGTTTTTTTGGGGTTCAAGACAATCTTGTGGCATCGAATAAAGGGTTTGATGATAGATTCCAAAAGATAGACTTTATCAAAAGAGGGATCTAAGAACAAAAGGTATTGATCCATAAGAAGACTCAACTCGTATAAAATTGAGGAGGATCCCTGAGAAACTTCTATTGCATGTTCATTTTTAAAAATCAGCTCAAAATAGGTTTGATAAAGCATTTGTTTTTGAACTGAATTTTCTGAAACGTTGAGACCCAAAAGCTCCAAAAATTCGTCACTTCTAAGCTTTCTACCTATCGTGTTAAGGACAAGCATATTCGATTGGACCTTTTTCATGGTAAAATCCTCCTCATTGTATGTGAGGCGCGATTGGAATTTCTCAATAAAACTTAAAAAAATGGTCATTCTCAGTTCTATGGGAACTGTCAATAAATTTTCGATAAGTAACCTTTCAAAACTAGGTAAGTTTATAGCGTCTAAAAGGGTGTATTCCATACCTCGAGGGGCTAAATGCTGTTGCATTGCAACCAGGCTCGGATCGTCGGGGGCGATTTTTAAAAGAGTTTGAATCCATTTTCGTTTTGTTTCATCCCCGTCATTAAATCCGTATCCGGGTTCCAAAATTATTACCGTATCTTTAAAAATTGACCAAAACTCAGCTATCTCAGTTTTAAGATGCTCTAAATCCTCTCTGATTGTGACCTCCATCAGTACCAAAGCAAGATCAATAAAAATCTTTAACTCATCTTTTTGAATAAAATGGGTGTATTCGGGCATGTTTGTTATGATGAAATGCAGTTCTGCAAAGTTTTTCCGATCATATTCTTTTCTTTCGAAAGCTTCTTTCAGACCTTTAACCAAAGGGGGTATCAAGCTACGGAGCATAAGAGCATCATTTTCCTCTTTGCTCTGGTCTTTAAAGAATCTATAACTCAGATGGAGAAGAATCTGAAGATTAACCATATTTTTAGATGGCTGAAAAAGGGGAAGTGCTGGTTCTTCTATTAAGTGTTTGATGCCACCACAAAAAGAACCTACGTGTTGTAACCCAGGTAAAATTTGCATAATGATATTTTCAAGATAATCGAGAAATTTGTTGCTTAGATTACTTGCTACGCTATGGTTTTCTAAAGACAACTTGTGTAAAGCACCCGAAGTTTGAAGAGCTAAAAATTTTACCGCCCCTAACTTCATAAGTAAAAAATCATTGAGTTCCTTCATTAGCGGATTGCTGATCTGATCGTTTTTAAAAGGAACACTCGCCAGTCTTTGGAGCATGTCCCAAATTTTGAAAGTCATCTCCAGCCGGCATTCGATTTGGTTTTTTTTCAAAAAATCTTGAAGTAACAGGTCCAAAGCATTTTTTCTATCTAGATCTTCTTTTTTAAGATTTTCCCCTTTATCAATAAAAAATTGGATCTCTCTAGTAAGATCCACAAATGCAACCTCAATTGAGTCCGGAGCAAACAGGTCAATATAATCGGCTACTTGGAATTGATCGATCCCGTGATAAAAATCTTTTTTCCAGAAAAATTGAATGATCTCTTTTGCCGATTGGACACCAGGTGCCTGTTGACCTTTCTCTTTTGCCTCCTCCATAGCCCAACAAATAGAGCGCAAATTATGGGATTTGATGATCTGAGTTTCCAAACACTCACTCGTTTGGCAAATCCCCAAAGATTGAGCCTGATTGGTTTTAGATTGTATATTCCAAAAATTTGACGAAACATGGGTTTCAAAATTCGGGATTTTTATCAATAAGTGAAGCGTCTGTAATGTAATCAGGTGCTCCTCAAAATGAAAGCCCATCCTTAGTAGCAACAATAAATAGGATGTAGGGATAACAGTGGCCTCTTTAGCCTTATCCATCAATATTTTAGCATGGCTTACTTCTAAAGGATATGAGGGTAACATCAAGCAAAGATTGGGGAAAATAGTTCTGTCAAAATCTTGACGCTCAAATGCAAACAAAACGAATTTAAGATAAATTTCCTGGATTTGCGGATGATTTTGGAGCAAAAGATCAACAGCATCTTTATTCATCTTGTAATCTTCCCAGGTAATATGCGATGCAAAACCCCAGTCTTCACCCATCAACTCTATAAAAACCCCATTTTTTGCACCGAGGATAAAAAGATCTTTTTTGAGATCAAAAGAGAGTTTATAAGCTTGAGAACTTTCTATTAAAGCCGTAAGAATCTCTTTAGAGCATTGACTTTGTTTGATGAGATCAGCAATTTTATTCACCTCTAAACGCCCCTTAATAATTCGAAAAAGCAACAAGGGGTTTACTAAGGAATGATCTAGTTTCATCAATTCAATGAGTTCTTTTGAGCTGATACACTCAAGAAGAGAATCCTGGGGTCGCTGCACTAACAGTTGAAATCGGAGCGGCTCGTAGAGGTGTTTTTTTGTTTTTATTGTTGAAATGATTTCCTCAAAATATCGAAAAAGACGGGGATCCATTTCTGTAATCAGTCCAGTATTTTGTAGCAAGCTCAAGACGATATTTTCTAAAAAAGATTTCTGATCTTTAAGGCGATCTAAAAATAAGATCAGCGGGTCCATCTCTTTTTTGGAAAGATTACCAAGCTGTTTTACGAAATATTTCACTAAGTAGTCTAGCTGTTTATCTGTCAGACAATCGACTAAACTAAAAAGCCTTAGAATGAGGGATCGGTCTAGCTCCTTTTTTTGGGAGATAAGATAGTCCCAGTTAAAGCAGCTCAACCAATCTTTATTATTTTCGAAAAGGTTTTCTATAAAAATTAGCCTCTTTTCATCAATAAAATGCCCTTTTTTTATAGAGGATGATATCAAACGTCTCGCTTGTGCTGTTTGCTGATCCTTAAGTAAAAAATCAACTCTAGTTTCCAGGTCTTTATGACTTAAGGTTGGGGTAAAGCTTGCCAGAAATACCGCATCCTCGTGAGGAAATTTTGTCCAAATATCCGATTCAAAAATCGGTGAAAAAAGATCATATTGGCACGCCTGACCTATTAATCCTTTCTTTAAGGACTGGTAGTGTTTAAAAATTTGTTCCGGTGTAAGCCTACCCCTTAAAAAAGCGCGAAAAAGAATTTCTTCGTCAAAATCATTTTCAAAAGTCTCTAAAGTGACTAGTCTTTCGCGGATCCTCTCTCTTACGGATTCCTTTTCTATGTTTGGAAGGTTTGACCTTAAAAAATTCAAGTAATCGGTATTGGCGTAAAACGTTTCACTAATTTTTAGATCTTGATCAAAAGGGAAAGTCATATAGCCTTGCTCTAAACCAGCGGGATAATTTTTTTTCAAAAATTCAAAATAACGACCATCCTCGAGCACCCCCTTGGATCCCACCATAAAAAATTCCAAAGATTTAGCAGGTTCAGAAAAAATCTTTTGTTGTAATACCGGTAAAACAATCGATTGCAACTCTTTAGGAAAGGTTTTGAGCTCATTTTTCAGCCTACTAAGGTCAGAATCCACAAAAAAATGAATATCTCTGACTTTTTGACAAAGCCCACCTAATGTTGTAGTCTCTGAAACATGTCCAACTTCAAAGTCTTTTTCAAAAAGATAATAGAATACTGATATCAGCCGATTTTTATTGTGGGCAAATCGTTCTATTTTTAAACCCGTTAAAGCCTTCAAAACGTGATCTTCACAAAAATCAAGTAAAACTTTATAGGCCATAGGAATCGGTTTATTTTCGACGTAATCCAAATAGGTCTCCAACGAAAACCAATAGGTTTTTTTTACGTCCAGCTCTAAAAACGGATGTATTTCTTCTTTTAAAAAGGCTTTTTGCCAAAATTCAATTTTTATGGGCTTATGGTCTAAATCCTGATGAAAATAGTCTTTGAATCGGCTCGCCCAAAGGGGATGTTTGCAAACGGCACTCAGGGCTAAATCTGAAAAATACTCTGCATTTAATTGTTTGAGATGCTCCAGAAGAGTTGCCAAAGGGAAATTCTCTCTGCATAATAGGCGCTCTAATAACCTATCTTGAAAAGGATTTTTACCCTCCGTTTCCATTAAAATCTTATGTAATAGAATGAGATCTTTAAACGAAATCTGATCGATATTCTTTTTTAAGGAATGAAGTAAAATTTCCCACTCCTTTTTTGTAGCCCCCTTTTTTTTCAGTATAAGGGTGATCTGATATTCCAAGGTGCTCTGTTTAAAGATCTCAAAAGCCTCACCTTCTTTCATATCCTGCAAGAATGTCGCTAGTCGTCCCTTAAAACATTCGTGCTCATCTAATCCTCGGGATAAAAAGAGATTATTTAGGATTGTTCTCCTGGATGCGCTCTCTTCTTTGGTCTTAGCTCGCACCCAAAACTGAAGAAGATCAAAAAAATCGGATTCGGATAGCTGACCATTTTTCAGGATACAAAGAACCATATCATAAAATGTTCCACTAATGAAAAAACTTTTATCATCAAAACAAAAATAACCTAGCGATTCTACAAAAGGGGTATTTGCTTGTAATGCCCCTAAAAATAAACTATCTCTTTCGTTAAAAAGATCTAATTGAGTCCTTTCACGCATGAGTTGCACTACAACGCTAAGGTAAGCATCATGAACTCCCTTTTTTTGCAAAAGGGAATGGATATTCATCAAAAAAAGTTCTTCATTTACTTGGGTGTGCCCAAACAAAAATAGCCTTAGACTTCTATCGAACTGATCCCTTGTCTCGAATTGTGCCATGAGTGAATTTAAGGACTGTTCTAATAGGATCGGCTCGAATGTCCAACCATGGGTAATTTTTGATAGAGCTCTGTAGCCAAACCCCTCAGCTTGTTCAGGATTTGTAAGATTTAGCCGCTTGTTGACATTACAATCGATCACATATCTCAAACTCTCAGGGCTTCTAGGCAACTTAGCACCTGGGATTAATGTCGCCACCGACCTCGGGTTTAGGAGTATTGCTAATGCGTCAGCATCAAAAAGGTGAGTTGGTTTATCAAGCGTAGGAAATTTAATATCTACGTCACCAAAAGAGATCAAATTGTGTTTATAATTCACCCGAATCTCAGCATTACTTACCCCTTTAGCGACGAGAAAAGGGATAATGTGATCCACAAATTGCTGAAAATTTATGATGCTGTTAAAAATAGCAAGGTCAAAATCACCTTTCACAGAAAGGCCCACGATGGATCGCTCTGCACTTCCGCCAACCAGGTACAACTCATAGTAACCCTGCTGCTTAAGAATAAAATGCAAAAAAGAGACCAGCTCCTTCTTTGTAATCAAGGATTGTCCTACTCTCTCGTCCATCAGGGCGTTTAAACGGTAGATACTCTCCCCGATAAGAGGCGCGAAACATTTGATTTCAAATGGTACCGGTCCTAAACACGGCTCGCTATAACTATTATAGTAGATGCTCAAAGGACCGTTCCTCGCAAAAAATTCTCGGGCATTTTAGCATATCTTTAAAAAAAACAAAAAATTAAAAAAAATGACTATTAAGAATGAATCAAAAAAAGTTCAATCTGAATTCAATCAATTTTTGCAATTTAAGTTAAGGTTCAGTAAATTTACTGAAAGGAAATTTTTTACTCATTGAAAAGGGCTCATATTAAACTTTCTACTTGGGGTAAATTTGCATGCTATCGGTAAAATTTGTGGACGTATTTTTATCGCAATTTTACGAGTCAAATCCTATCCCCTCTTTTGCCAAAATCACTAAGCGAAATGATTCTGATCCAATCATTTTGAAAGATTTACCTGATGTTTTTGAGGGTATCTACAATAGTTCGTTTGTTTTGACACTGGCTAATGAAGATTTGAGAGCTTTTGACTGGCAGGCCATTTTACATAAACCAATTTGCCGTTATGGTCTTTTGATGGATCTTCCGCCGATCACTTTTCCCATTCAAAAACAAACAGAAAGAAGGGGCCTAACCTCACAAAATCAAACGCTTTATGTTTTAGGTGAAATGGGCGAAAATCTGCAAAGAAAAATGGCTCGCAAGCTTGTACATTACGCAGCTGCAGTGGGCCTGGCTCGCCTCTCTTTTGAAAACTTTAGAGTTTTGGAAAAAGGCTACCAATGGGGGCTGGTTTGTTTTGATCCGAAAATTTTCCAAAACCCCGATGCAAAGCATTCGATAGAGACGACAACCAGAATCTTAGCGGTTTCTTTGATGAGGGGACTTTCGGCAACTGCCCCTAATGGAAAAAACCCCTATCTAAAACTGGAGCCGGTTGATCCTAAAATTTCCCCATTTTTTGATGAACTGAAAGCGCTTTACAAGCAGTCTATACGCTATAGCTTCACCAAAATCTTTTTGAGTATAATAAGTATTGGCATTTTGCCTGCTTACTACGCGATCCGTTCTGCAGTCATCTGTTATAAAATTCAAAATCTTACGAAAAAATTAGAAAAAGAAACCCTTGTAAAAGACCTTTTTTTGAAACAAAGACGCAAGATCTGCAAAATTTCAAAACAAATACAAAAATTGGTTGGTGATACAGCCGTGATTTCATCTGAATCACAGTTTATGAGATGTTGAAAAGCTTCAGCGATACATTCATCTCTTTAGCAGCTTGTTTAAAAAGGGCCTTTTTATCCTCATTGCTCTCTTGTGTCGAAAAACCCATGAAATTTTTGAATAGGTTGGCTCCTAATTCTTTAAAGGATAATCTGACTTCTTTCGAGATAGTGGCGCCTTGCAGTGCTAGGGAGGCTTCGCAATACTTTTCTTTTAGTTTGAATAATAGTTCGCACTTTACACTATTGTCTTCAAAGCTAAGGAGAGATGTCAACAAACTTTGTGCGTTTGATAGCAATTCTTCGTAGGTATCCTCTTTTTCGACTGCAACAATATCTTTAATCCCAATCATTGCATCAAAGATAATATCGATCAAAAATGTAAGATGTTCCATCGAACATTTTAAAGGTGCGTGCTCTTGATAAGCTAAGATAATCTGTGCTATACTGCTTTTTAACCCCCCTATAGATACATCAAATTCTTCATCTTGAATGATTGAAAGAAGGCTAAGTCTGTTTTTATGCTGGAACACCATTGCATCGTAAAAAATTTCTAATATCAAAGGCATATGGATTGTTTTATCTTTTTCGGACATCGTCATGAACGTTAAGATAAGGGTCAAGTAAGCATCCACTAAAAGGCTGATTTGTTCCTGACCAAGCTCGGCTTTTTGCGAATCGCACCCATAATCATCAAACAGACGTTGATTGAGGATCCCCATCGCAACCAGAGACTCTAGGCAGCTTTTCTGTGGTAAAATAAAATCGGAGTGGATTTTAGCCATCAGGGCAGCAAAGCTTTTAGGACTACGCGTTGAAGAGGTTGCGGCCTTTAAAACTAGTGAATCCTGGGGCATCACTTCAAGTCCAAATTTGCCTCTGGCACCAGCCATCCAATCTAGAACGTCTCTATTTTTTCCATCAAAAACAACCTGCGTCATCATCGTCACTAAACGTTTAATTCTTGCACCACTGGTTGGGTGACTGGCAAGAAAAGGATATGATTTGGCCAAGCCTTCAAAAAAGGTTAAAAAAATCCTTTCATAACTATACGTATTACCCTTCTTAACACCCTCGTATAAGAAATTTGCGAGTAAATCAAAGTATTCCAAAGAGACCTTTGGCGAAACTTCGGCCATTTCCACAGCCAAAGAAAGTAGATCTTCTAATCGAACGTTGATCGTTTCAAAATTTGTCGTAGTGGTTAAAATCTCATTAAAAGTACGGATAGCCTCTTTTTCATCAATAGGGCAGAATCGAAAAATTTTTGGGATTACAAGCTTGTGATCCAAATCTTTAGATTGCAACATCTGCTTCAAACTATTCGTAAAAAAGGGTGTTGATAACGGGCTAATCTCTTTGGAAAACCGTGAGCTTATTGGGCTTTTTAAAATGCCCCTAAATTCATTGATCGGAGTTGAAGCTGCCGATTTAGTTGAGTAAAACTTGAGCAAAACCAATTTGATCCAGTCTGGGTAATTTTGCTCCTCATCGGAAGGAAAAGTTCTAAATAAGACTAAACAAGTCTCTGTAGGAATCTCGTCCAAGGAGAGAAGGAGGTTCCCTAATTTTTCAAAAAGCTTAGGGCAAACTAGCTGATCCTCCTGTCGTTCTATAATTTTTGCAAGCATTTCCCCTTCGAAAGGGTCTAGTCGCTTTTTATCCTTAATCATAAAGCCGAAAAACCAGATTAAAGACTCTGTTGAAACGCCATCTAAATTTTTTAAATCCAGTAATTCTCGAGCGTCTCTTTTATGGAGTGTCTTAAAAAGTTGTCTGTCGATGATGAAGGTATTTCTAAAAGAGGGACTAAGGGCGTTAAGCCGATTTTTAAGCGCTTTTGGATCGATTGATGACAGACAAATGCTTATGCGCTCATTAACTAGGTCGAGAAAGGGATCAAACTGTCGTTGAGTAAACGATTGAGAATCTAGCGCCTCTAGCAACTCATCAAAAGATAGGTCAAAGATAGCCGATTTGACATGCTCCATCGGAAAGGCTTGCAAAACCGAAAACAATTTTTTTTCAAATATTTTTTTAGCTAAACAGGGCACAAGCATGCTATCAAGACTCTCTAGGGCCTTCAAGCAAACAGATCGATTTTCCTCGTTTGCCAATTCCTCCTCGAGAATTTCTATAGCCCTCATCCCTTCGATTGTTTTTTCTTGAATCCACTGTAGCTTTTTGATCGCAGGTAAATGACTGATTCCAACCTTCTTTAAAAGACCACATCGCACTTTATGCAATAAAGTTTGATCTATTTTAAGAGAACAAAGGACATCATCCAAAAGCAAAAGGGAGGGATCCAATTGCGTAGCTTCTTTGTCTTTTAAAAGGATGGAGAGTGTGAGGACAAGATCTGTGTTTTCAAAAGATGTTTTTTTGACAAGACAATCTAGAACACCTGCAATCGCATTTTGTTTTTTTGTTGGATCAACTCCATGGATAAAGCTCTGAATGATGATTACTTGCTCCTCCAAAGTTACAAGACCTTTGGTCATGCAATAATCCAGGCAATCGAATAATCTGGGATACTCCCCTTTTTGGAGACGGCAAATGAGATCTAGGCAAGATTCTTTATTTGTAGAGAGTGTTTCAAGGATCTGCTGATGCTCCGTAAAAGAGCGCAAAAAGACCCCTTTTGAGGTTTGGATGTCTAAACATTCATTTAGTTTTAGATTGCTTTCCTCCTTTAGGAGCGTAAGAAGAGTATTTCCATAGTGATTTGGAGGGAGTAATTTTTGTAAAATTTCTCTTACCAAAACCGTCTCAGGACTTTCAGGCAATTTTTCTAAAAAAGTTTCTAGATTGGATCGATAGATTTGTTGTTTTTCCGAGCGGACATGTCCCATAAGGTAAAAACCAAGCTCGCGTTGAAACGTTTCTGGGTTATATTTTTCTGTCATGAGATGGCCAGCTACTGTATCAATAATCTCCTTGCTACAAGTAAAACCTTTGGTCATACAGTCGACAACCCGAAAGATTGCTTTTCGGGATGAGCTGGGGTCGCTTATGATCAGTCTCTTCCCCGTTAAAGCACTCATCGCCCGTGCAAACCCGTCGTGATCTATCCCAGTCTGTGCCCATGGAACGGTCGATAAAAAACCACCTATCTTTTTTTTATCGGTATAATGCAAAGGGACACACAATGCATCGTGGTCAAATAGATGTGTCCGGTCGCACGAGGCTACAAACTTGAAATCCAGCATCTTTGATTCCATGGATTGATGGACACAGTTCAAGCGAACATATTTTTTCAATTGCTCATGGCCGATTTGAAAGTTTTTCAAAAAAAATCCGTGAACAAGGCTTATAAAATATTCAGGTTGGGGCTTTTCTTCAAAAAATAAAGCTAGATCGACATCGTTCAACTCTTTATCGACAACAATCGATTGGGCAGCACCACCAATCAGTTCCGGTTGCCAGCCTTGATCAAAAATATATCGAACGAAATCTCTCAGCTGAAAGCTTAGGGGGTGAAGAGGACTTGATTCATCTAAAGGTCTCATTTCGATTGTTGTTTTTAAAAGCTCTTTCAATTTGAAAGTCTGATGCCCATTTAAAGGTTGGGTATAAATAAGCCGGACCTCATCAGGTTGACCATCCAAAATATCCGGAAAAAATGGGCTAGCATCGATATTAAAGCCGTTCGTAGATTTCAACATAGCATTACCACCGTTTTCAAGTATTCCCCCTCCCTAAAAGCAAGGCTTTTCATATGATCTAAAGCCAAACTATGGCGATGAATCACCTGAACATCCCTTTTTGCTAATAAAGAAGCCTCAAGTAAAATCGTCTCGAAAAAACCCTCATCCAAAAAATAAGAACAAGAAGAGCTTAAAAAGATGCCCCTATTTTTTACTTTTTCTAAAGCCAAACGATTCATTTCGCGGTAGGCTTTAGCACCTTTTAAAAGATCTTTTTTAGATTTGATAAATGCCGGTGGATCTAAGACCACGATATCATACCTTTCTTGACAGTTTGTCAAAAATTCAAAGACATCTTTTTCGATGATCTCGTGATTTTTTAAACCGTTTAGTTCTGTATTCAGGTGCATTTGCCTGCAAGCTTCCCTGGAGATATCGACACTTGTAACTTTTGAAGCGCCACTTTTGAGAGCATGTAAGGAGAATCCGCCCGAGTATGCACATAAATTTAGTACCGATTTATGCTCCACGTGATCTTTAAGCCAAAATCTCATATTTCTTTGATCTAGAAAAAAACCCGTTTTTTGCCCCTCGACAACGTCAATAAGAAACCGGACATCCTTTTCAAATATCTCCACAAGCCCAACTTCTTCGTCTTTTTTAAGCCAACCATTCGAGCTTTTAAGCCCCTCCTCTTTTCTTGAAATCGAGGTAGACTTTTCATAGATAACAGGAGCACCAACAAGTAGATCTAACGCTTCGACAATTTGGTCTTTCAAGATCTCCATCCCTAAAGTGCCGATCTGTATCACTAAAACCCGATGATAACAATCCACGATAAGCCCACTCAGACCATCATTTTCCCCGTTAACCAAGCGGACTGCGTTGGAGGGTATATTCAGAATTTTACGTCTTTCAATACTTTTTTTGATTAAACGAAAAATGAGACGATCCGGATCGCTCTCAAAGTGCCCAAGCATTCGGAGACGAATATTAGATCTTTCATTGACATACCCAATACCAATCGGCGTGTTCTGACTGCAAAAAACTCGAACTAGCCCTCCGTTAATCCCCTCGAAGCTCGCGATCCCTTTGGAAAAAACCCAGGGGTGGCCTAAACGGACAGTTTTGTCCCTATTAGGCTTTAGCCGTACAGTTCCAATCAAGGCGGAATCTCCCCTATTCAGCTTAACTTCCTCATTGACTTGTACTTCGGACATTGGAGTCCCTTTTAATCCCAATTCAAGTGACATACGACCCAAAATTATAACATTTTATGGAAAATTATATTAGGAAAAACAAAGGAAGGTTTCTGTACCTTCCTTGAATTTTACCCTTTTTTAAAGACGACTCTCATCCAACCGTTTTGCGTATCGACGCTTTCAAGTTCAAAATGAGGTAGATAAGATTCTAGAAGCTTTGGTAACTGAAAAGGGAGAATTCCACTCAGTACTAAAATACCCTTTTTTCTCAATAAACCCTTTAGGGTATCCACAAGAGTCAAAAGAGGGCCCAGATGGATGTTTGCTAAGACAATGTCCCCTTCCGTTCCATTGAGGTCAAAATCGGGCTCAATCCCATTTTCCACACAGTTTTGTTTAGCAACCAACATGGAATTTGCATCGATGTCAAAACCTTGAATTTTATGGGCTCCTAATTTTTTGGCGGCTATCATCAAAATTCCAGAACCGCAGCCGTAATCGATGATCGATTTATCCCGAACAGGGTGTTCTATGAGCCACTGTAAACACAAGTGGGTTGTAGGATGATCTCCTGTCCCAAAAGCATTTTTTGGGTCCAAAAGCAGGACCGTTTTTGCCTCCTTAGGCACCTGGTGCCAGCTAGGGACAATCCATAGCTGGTTGTGGATGATCTGAATAGGGGTATTTCGTTGCATTTGTAGCACCCAATCAATCTCCGGTACAGCCTTTGATTCTTCAAAAAAAAGCTTGCTAAATCGGATTTCATCCTCTTGTTGAATCAAAACGCTGAGCCGATTTTCATCCCAATATTGAGCCTCGAAGCTTGCTTCATCTTTGATAATATCTGATCCTTCCAAGCACTCCACAGTTACCGAAAGAGCACCCATTTCGATTAATTCATCGCTAAAGGCATCTACTTTGTCCTTTGGAACTCTAAAAAAAATTTCTTTTAACATATTATGAATGGTTCAAGGATAGCACACCCCTTTATTTTAGTGCAGTAAGCTTCCCTTTTAATCCCAAATGGAAGAAAATGGGGGCAATGTCCTGGCCCTACTATCTCACCTATAAATTTTTTACCCTTCTATTTTCCCTTTTTCTTGTGGCCACCGCAACTTTCACCCTCATGCATATCATCCCGGGGGATCCTTTTTCTCAAGAACAGACGATTCCGGAAGAGATCCTAAAGAGCTTGATGACCCACTACGAGCTTGATCAACCTCTATTAAAACAATACATTCACTATCTTCAAGGTTTGATCCGCTTTGATCTTGGTCCTTCTTTCAAGTATGAAGGGAGGATGATCCAAGATATCATCAAGGAAGGTTTTGGTGTCTCGGCAACACTGGGATCATTAGCCCTTGTAATTGCGGTTATTAATGGGGGTGTTTTAGGCTCTGCCGCTGCTCTTTGTAGAGGAAAATGGCAAGATTGGCTGTCGATGATGACCGCCTTGATTGGCATGTCGGTACCCAGTTTTATCTTAGCTACACTCTTGCAGTACTTTTTTGCGATGAAGTTCAACCTCCTCCCCATAGCTAGATGGGGTGAATTTAGGCATATGATTTTACCGGCAATCTCATTGAGCGCATTTCCAACCGCTTTTATAGCTCGACTTGTGCGCAATAATATGGTGGAAATTTTAGAACAAGAGTACATCGTAGCGGCCAAAGCGCGTGGTCTAAGCACCAATAAAATACTTGTTCGGCATGTATTGAAAAATTGTATACTTCCTGTTTTATCTTATCTAGGCCCCCTGTTTGCCAACATCATCACCGGAAGTTTTGTAATTGAAAAAATTTTTGGGATTCCGGGGCTTGGTGGATGGTTTGTGATGAGCATCACAAATCGGGATTATACCATGATTATGGGGATTACCCTTTTTTACAGCGCCATTTTAATGATTGCTGTCTTTGTGGTAGACTTGATTGCGTATACGATTGACCCGCGAATAAGGAGTAATCGATGAATTCTGCCTCAAATGCACTCCCCTATTTCAAAGATTCTGTCTACCGTCTTAAGGAAAATAGGGCGGCCATGGTGGGATTATGGCTTTTGATTTTTTTATTTATTGCTGCCATCATCGCCCCCTTTTTTACACCCTATAACTATTACGAGACACACTTAAGCCTTAAAAATTATCCCCCATCCAAGGAGTTTTGGTTTGGAACGGACGAATTGGGCAGAAACGTTTTTTCCAGAGTTTGGCTGGGTGCACGTATCTCGTTATTTGTGGGGATATCAGCGGCACTTATCGATATGGTTATCGGAGTAATATATGGCGCTTTTGCAGGTTTTTTGGGAGGGAAAGTCGACGAGATGATGATGCGTTTTTGTGATATTCTCAACTCTTTGCCACAGCTACTCATCGTAATTATTTTACTTGTTCTCCTAGGTCCGGGACTTTCGACGATCATCATCGCTTTGACATTGACGGGATGGATTAACATGGCTCGCATCATACGGGGGCACATTCACCAAATAAAACATTTGGACTTTGTGATGGCGGCTAAGGCACTTGGTGCTTCACGGATGAGAATTTTAACGCACCATTTGATTACAAACGCGGTCGGATCGATCATCACAACTGTAACCCTTACGATACCAGGTGCAATTTTTACCGAATCTTTCTTAAGTTTTCTAGGACTTGGGGTGCAGGCTCCAATGGCAAGCTGGGGAACTATGGCAAGTGACGGTCTACCTGCTTTACGTTTTTACCCTTGGAGACTTTTCTTTCCAGCATTTTTTATAAGCGTAACGATGTTTGCCTTTAATTTGCTTGGGGATGGCTTGCGGGATGCATTTGATCCGAGGTTACGTCGATGATGATTTTAAATCTTGTATTGGCAGGACCGATATGAAAGCTGCCGAACTCGATGTTGTCAACTTACGTGTGACTTTTTATCCTAAAGGGCGAAAAATTCAGGCAGTGCGCGGAGTCAACTTTTCCATCAAACCTAATGAACGGGTAGGAATCGTGGGAGAATCGGGCTGTGGCAAAAGCCAAATGGCTCGTGCTCTGATCCAGTTAATTCCTCGTTATGCCGGAAAAATTGAAGAAGGAAAAGTAATCTATGATGGAGTCGACCTTCTTACTCTAGGTGAAAAAGAGATGCGCCGTTACCGTGGTCGTGAAATTGGGATGATTTTTCAAGATGCAAGAGCATCGCTTAGCCCGCTGATCTGTGTCGGAAACCAGATTGTCGAGGCTTACATGGATCATCATCCGCTTGCAACAAAAAAAGAAGCCAAAGCCCGGGCTCTTGAGCTTTTAGAACTAGTCCAAATTGAAGACCCGCTAAGGAGTTTTGACCAATATCCGCATGAGTTATCAGGTGGGATGTGCCAGAGGGTAATGATTGCTTTAGCTCTTGCCCCAGACCCGAAACTTTTGATTGCAGACGAGCCAACCACAGCGTTAGATGTCACAATACAATCTCAGATCCTGGATCTTTTAAAACGCATCCAAGAGCAACTAGGAATGAGTATCCTTTTTATTACTCATGACTTTTCTCTTCTTGCAGGTTTTTGTCACCGCGCTCTTGTGATGTACGCTGGAGAAATCGTAGAAGAGGCATCTATTAAAGAGCTCTTTACAAATCCCAAGCATCCCTATACTAAAGCTCTTTTAAGGTCGATCCCTCGACTTGATTTGCCCAAATCCGCTCCTTTGGAGGTCATTGAAGGTAATCCCCCCGATCTGTCAAAACCCATTCAAGGCTGCCCCTTTCAACCCCGATGCAAGTTTCGTACAAGCCAATGCGCCACATCTTTACCACCCATGATCAACCGTGTTGCCTGTTGGTTATATGACCCCCGTTTTAAGGAAAAATATGAGCTCTTCACCTCTTCTTAGCGTTAGAGACGTAAGAAAGTCTTTTTACCATAAAGATCAATTCATCAAAGCTGTTGATGGGGTGAGCCTTGATGTTTTTCAAGATCGAACTTTAGGGCTTGTTGGGGAAAGCGGCTCGGGTAAATCCACATTGGCTAAAATTATATTACGTTTGGAAAAACCGGATGAAGGTGAAGTTTTTTTTCAAGGGGTAGATCTGCTGAAACTTTCCAGAAAGGAAATGATGGATGTGCGGATGGAACTGCAAATGATTTTTCAAGATCCATACGGCTCTTTAAATCCTCGGATGACTGCCCAGGAGGTGATCATGGAGCCACTAGAAATTTTCTTGAAAAATCTCTCCTCGAATGAAAAAAGACAACGGGTACTGAATCTCATGGAACTTGTGGGTCTAGACCCTAATTTCTCTCAACGTCTCCCGCATGAATTTAGTGGTGGGCAGCGCCAAAGAATCGCGATTGCAAGGGCTTTGGCCCTTCATCCAAGATTGATTATTTGCGACGAACCTATTGCCGCCTTGGACGTTTCCATTCAGTCACAAATTATTAATTTGTTAAAACGCCTCAAAAGCGAGCTGGGGCTCAATTATCTTTTTATTTCTCACGATCTTGCTATGGTCAAATATCTTTGCGACGACCTAGCCGTGATGCATTTTGGTCAAATTGTTGAGCAAGGTGACAGTGAATCTATTTATGAAAACCCTAGGCACGTATACACAAGAACACTTCTCAATAGCATACCCAAACTGGTAGAAAGTTGAATTTATTTTAAGAACTTTTGGTTTTTTCTAAGGAAGATTTTCTTGAGTTAATAAAAAGGTTTTTTCTGATTCGATGACCCAAACCTGACATTTTGTCTGCTTCATCACTATGGAAGGATTGATTACCTTTGCAACGCTTTCACTATAATCAAGATTTTTCGGAACAGCAATGATCAATAAATCATATTTGCCCTCCTCAATTTTTTCCACAATTGCATCCTCATAGGAACGTGCTCTTACAAGGAATGTATTAGGCTTAAAGCCCTTTTCTACAGCTATTGCCTGAGCAAAATCAAGGCTTGCATTAGCTCTGGCCTCTCTAAACGCTAATTTAGACTGTAGACTAAAAGTAAAGGGCACCTCAATTACATAGATTAGATCCATTGAGGCCCCCATCGCCTGAGCAACCAGCACGCCTACTTGAGTTGCCTCAGCGTTTGGATCGACCGAACATAAGACGAGAATTTTTTTAAAATTCATTTCCTGATAGTTTCCTATCTGGACTTTTTCAAGCTTTACCGAACCTGTGATATCAAGGGCATATTTGCGTCTTAAGAAGGTATACATCAAAATACCACTCAAAATCCAAATAAGACCCAAATTTCTCCCATCTGGTTTGGTGAAAATGATCCCAATCAAAACTGTCAAAGTTGCTATGGCACCGATAATCGCGGTGATCGGGTATTTTTTTCCCCGAAACGGGATATTGAAAGGGATGCGAAAAGGGCGATCCATGTTTGGCTCTTTGTAACGCATTTTCAAGAGCGACATATGGGCAGAAAAAAACGCGATCATGGCCCCGAAATTATATAAGTCAGCCATAAAATCGAGTCGACCGTCACAAAGAATCACAATCAAAGAGGCTAAAACACCGAAAAAAATCAAAGCAATATAGGGGCTTTTGAATCTTGGATGAAGTGTATAGAAAAATTTAGGAAGCTGGAAAAATTCTCCAAGGTTGAAAGCAAGCCTGGATGCCCCCATTAGACCTGCATTAGCTGCTACAAATAGCAAAACAGCAGCTAAAAGACCTACCCAAGCACCAAAAACACCCGTCTCAAATGGTAAATTTTCCACAATACCTGCAATCGGATCCTCTAGATATTTTTGGGTTAAAACCTGAGGTGGCATGGCAGATAGAGCCACAACAGAAAGACCAAGATACATCAATAAAAGGGTTACCATCGCAAGTATAATCGCTAAGGGAACTGTTTTAGAGGGTTTTTTTGCCTCTGATCCAAGTTGGGCCATCGATTCAATTCCGGTATAGGCCACCATAGCCATCCCCACACCTTTACCAAAATCGACCCAGTCGGGTGAATATTGAGTATTTGAACCGTTAATTGCTAAGTGATCAATGAACACACTAAAATCGACAACAGTGGTAAAACCTATAGCGATGATTACAATCTGTGTCATAATAGCAACCAAAGACAATACAAGGCTGAATCGGGTTGAGTGCTTTGCACCAAAAAAATTCAATCCCATCAAAAAAAGGATCAGAACAAGTGTCATCCCAATTTTTACTGGTAAAAGTTTCAAAACCGGTATAAAAACGCCCAGGTAAGGAGATATCGAATAGGCAGAAATGGAGATTGTTACTATGTAATCCAGCATCAACCCCCAACCCGCGATAAAAGAGATCAGGTCGTTGAAATTTTTTCTTGTAAATGAGGCGGAACCTCCCGCTTCCGGTAGAACTGAAGACATTTCTGCATAGGTCAAGGCGGTACACATAAAGACAAAACCAGCAATCATTAATGCGATCGGAGTGGCCCCCAATGCGTAAAGAGTCGTGATTCCCAAGGCATAGTATATGGATGAGCCCAAATCGCCGTAGCCGACCGCAAAAAGATCAAATACCCCCAAAACACGTTGCATGGAGCCGCGGTCTACTTGTGCAATTTTATCAGCCATAGATTGTTAAATATTTCTAAATGAATCATTTGTCAAGTAACTTTGTATTGGGGAAAAGACCCTTTTTAAAAAGAAAAATTTTAACCAGCAAAAACAGACAAAGCTTTGGGAAGTTCAAAGAGGACTTTCTTTTCAGGCTGACCAAAATAGATCCGATTGACCGATTGGAAACTTTCAATCGCATGAACTACACTAAAAAATAAAACCTCCGGAACCGATGCGCCCGATGTCATCACCACACGTCGAGCGGTGGTAAAATCAGAGGGATCAAGAAAAGCAGGACTAGGGATTAGAAGACTTTTTATCCCCCTTCGTTGGCCAATTTCTTGCAAACGAACAGAATTGGAACTTTGTGGATCCCCAACAACAATTAAAAGATCTGCACCATCAAGGCTTTCGTTTAGAGCTGTTTGTCGATTTGTTGTTGCATAGCAAATTGTAGAGGTAGGCATTTCATGAATTTTATGAAAACGCGCTCGAATCGCTTCCATAATAGGGTCTACATCCAAAAGGCTTAAAGTGGTCTGTGTCACTACCGAAATTTCTTGATTTTGATCATAAGGAATTTTTTTGACATCATCAATATTCTCAACAACAAAAGTTGTTTCGATAGATTCACCAGTAATCCCAATCACTTCAACATGGTCTTTATGCCCTATTACGATCGTAGGAATACCCATTTTCTTGAATCTTAAAACTGCTGAATGAACCTTTGTTACCAGTCCGCAGGTAGCATCGATGATTTTCAAACCTCTATCTATAGCTTGTTGCCTAACATTTGGCGCAATTCCATGGGCAGAAAAAACTAGAAACGATCCTTGAGGAACTTCTTCCAGATCATCTATAAAAATCGCTCCTTTCTGTTTGAGCGATTCTATCACAAAGTGATTGTGCACAATTTTATGCTTAACGTAGATCGGTGCTTGAAGTAGCTCAAGCGCTTTTTCAACGGTTTGGATAGCCCGAACAACACCTGCACAAAAACCTCGCACCGATACCAGAACGAGATCCATCTCGACTATGCCTCCACGTCAGCTGCGCATCGAAATCCATAAGTCCTGTTAGACGAGGATGGACTATTACGATGGCGATGAGAGCATCTCAAATCATCCTTTAAACTTTTCCAACAGCCCCCTCGCAAGACCCTGTAAACACCCTGCTGAGGCCCTTTAGGATTATCTGACTCCTGGACAGACATCTCATAGTAGTTGTACTCATACCAATCATTGCACCACTCATAGACATTTCCAGCCAAATCGAAAAGACCAAAGTTATTTTCCTTGTAGCTCATCACAGGAGACGTATCCGAACTAAAGAAATTAGCTAAAGAGCGCTCAATAAATTGCCCTGTTGGGTAGATCGCCTCTGAGGATCCACCTCTTGACGCAATTTCCCATTCTGCCTCCGTTGGCAACCTTTTACCCACCCATTTTGCATAAGCTGTGGCACCATACCAGGTGACACCTACAACAGGATGCTTTGAATAGCCTGGCTCCACAACAAACCGACCTCCTAGACGCTTAATCCTAGAATCCTTGAGATGGATTGTATCGTTGTTATTAACGTCCTTTTCACCACCAAGCACATCTAAAAATCGGAGGAATTGTTCATTTGTTACTGGGTGAATATCAATTGCAAAAGAATGGACATAAACTTGATGCTGTGGCCGCTCATCTCTTGCCCCCGTTGTTGAACCACGAGAATAAAACCCGTTAGCTATGATGCTCATTTGGGTCAGAATAGGGGTGATCTTCACATCCGTTTTTACTTCAGGCTTGAAAAGGGCAACATTTTGATCTACTTTAAACTTCGCTAAGGGATCAGGATCATAGCTCGGTCGATCAATTACACTCTCCTGAATTTTAGGCTGCGGCAAATCTACAGCGTGAAAGACCATTTTTTCTACCCTTTCACTCCCCACAGTCGCTCCTGCGGCAACAGCGACCTTTTCCGTTTGTAAAACCCTGGTAACGGCATCGGTAGGATTCGCATGAGGCAGATTTTTTTGCTCAAAATAAGGTGTAAGCTTTTCGGGGCGATCCTGCGGTTTGTATTGGAGGCAGGCCTGGATTAATTGAGCATTTTTTTCAGGCATTGGGAAAATCCCCTCCGGAAACTTCTTTTGAATCAAATAATAGGCTAAAGTTCCGAAGGCATACTGATCTGCAAAATAATTTACATGACTACCATGACGTTGCTCAGGGGAAAAGAAATAAAAGGCGCTTAAGAATGAATCTTTAAATTTTGAATCATGGTGGGGTATCTCATCTGCTACAGCCTTGTAAATGCGGGGCAACATCTTTTCTTCGCTCAAAAGACCCGTAAGACCTGCATCTGTTAAAACAACTTTTCCCTCTTTGCTCATCAAAATATTGGAAAATTTAAGACCTCGGTGAGCCATGTTTTGATCTTGAAATCGGTGCTGATGCAGATTATCCAAAGCCTTGGCTACTTGAAAAAGTATCTCATGAATCTTTTCCGATTCGAGTTGAAAATTCACCAATTTAAGATAATCCAGAAGAGTCTGCGAGTTGCCTTGATCGTTAAGGACCAGATCGCTTACGACATAATAACAACCTTCATGACATCCAACATATCTGTAGGTATTAAAACCCTCCCCTTCAATTTTGGAAAGCTGCTCCACCCCTTTTTCAAAACGGTCTATAAAAAAACGGTCCGAAGACAACTCAGAATTGAAAAGTTTTAGAGCAAAAGACTTCTTTAAAAAACGGTGCTCGGCCAAATAGGTTTCTCCCAAAGGGCCGCTCCCCAACCATCTCTTTAACTGATAATCTCCTACAAAACGTGGTTCCATGGAACTCCTAGCTTTTCTAAATCGTCTATTGGTTCACTGCAGCTTGTCGGGGTGCACAAATAGACAGTCGTTTTATTGTTGATACACAACTTACCCTGAGTTGCCGGTATCGATGCAGTCAGCAACGGATGGCATACAACCACCGAGGTAAAAGGGTGACAAAAGCAATAATTTGTATTATCCTTAAGATCCTTTTTTAGAAAAATAGTTTTTTTATCTTTTGATACGAAAAACAAAAGATCTAAAAACAGAGTCAAAGTGGAAGCTGGGTGATGAATCATCTTTTCTGTGGCAAGCTTCAAGATCGCCTCTGCTTTTCGTAGATGGTCATATTTATGAGTTATGCCGTACAATCTTAAAAAATTCTCCGCCATTAAGCCATTTGACGAAGGCTCTGTTCCATCTAAAAAAGGTTTGATGCGCACTAAAAATGTGTCTTTCAAAGAGGTGCTAAAATAGCCCCCTTCTGGACATTTGAAATGGAGGTCAACATCCTTTAGCAGTTGTTGCACCACCTCAAATCCAATCGGGAAATCCCCTGTCTCAAAAGCGGTAAGGATTGTCTTGATAAAGCATGCATAGTCTTCCAAAAGTGCGTGACCTATGGAAGCTTCCTCAGAAAAAGAGTGGATAAGCTCGTTATTTTTATAAAAATGTTCTATTAGCGTCTCTGTAAGCTTGATCCCTTTTTGGATCAAGGAGCGATCCTTTAGATAGTATCCTGCCTTGATAAGGGAATTAGCATAGGAGGCATTCGAGGACAAAAGTATTTTTGTATCGATTTCCAGCTCCCCTCTCTCTTCGATCACCGATAAGAGCTTTTTTTTCAGACTATCAAATGTCTTTTGATGCTCCAAATCCCACTCTGCTGTTTGGTACAACACGTTGTCTCCCTCAAAAAAGCCCTCTTGGGCGGCACCAAGGTAACGGATACAAAAAGCAAGCTCATGAGGATCTAAAACATCCTGGAGTTCTTCGTAACTGAAAAGGGAATGCCCCCCCTCTTCATTTGCGTGATCGGCGCTGAGAGAAGATGCGTAGGCCCATTCTGATTTAAGAGTTGATTCAATAAAATTATTGAGTTCATAGGCTATTTTTCGGAATAAAGTTTTTCCTGTTTCGTGGAACATATGAGCGTATGCTTCAAGCAATAAAGCATTATCAATGAGCATTTTTTCAAAGTGGGGCTCAAAGCGTTCTTTATCTGAAGTGTAGCGCCTAAAACCGCCTCCTATGGGGTCATATAACGGGCTAAAAAACTGTTTTTCCAACGTCGTTTCGGCAAAATATTGAGGTCTTTGGTCCTCAAAAATTTCTGAAATGTGTATAAGATAAGAGGTTTGAAACGAGAGAGGAAATTTAACTTCACCAATAAAGCCACCGTGCTCCCTATCAAAACTTTCATAAAGATTTTTAAGTATTTTGATTTGAGCCTCTTTACTTGGCAAAGGGGAAGGTGCATGGATGGTAGCATCTTGATAAATTTGAACCAAATGCTCCGTCTGCTCAACTATCGATTCTTTGTCCTCAGATTTCCATAGCTGATCCAGTTCGATCAAGATGTCATTTAAGCCAACAAATCCCTCTACAGAAAAAGGGGGCAGATAGGTAAAAACATAAAAAGGGATTTTAGCTGGCGTGAGGATCAAATTTAAAGGCCAACCTGCTGGGTGTTGGGTAAGAAGCTGGGCAAAATCCATGTAGAGCCGATCAAGGTGGGGCATCTCCTCTCTATCGACCAAAACAGGGACAAAAGATTCGTTGATCAGCTCGCTAATTGCAGGATCATTGAAAGATTCTTCTTGCAAAACCCGACACCAATGGCAGCTTTTATATCCGATCGACAAAAATACTGGCCGATCAAGCTCTTTTGCCAATTGAAAAGCAGATTCATTCCAGGGCTGCCAAAAAACCAGGTCCTCTTTATGCTCTTGTAAATAGGGTGAGCGCTCATGCTCAAGCTGATTACGATCTAGATCCATGCTGTCCTAGACAAGTTGAAGGTATTTTGCCAATTGCCACGCCAAAAATAACATGATAGCGCTTGCACTGATCCATACAATACCCGGCATCGACCGCCCTTGTTGGCTTGCATTTGTGCGCATCTCCAAAGTCCCAATCCCGTAGGCAAAATCGTGTTTTTGCACAGTGTTTTGAAAGAGTTGTGGGTATTTTTTTTCCAAATCTTTCATATCCATATCCAAAAAACTTGCGTATTGTCGCAAAAAACCAAATCGGTAGATATCACTCAAACCAACCTCTTCTCTCCCCTCCTCAAGGGCCTCTAAATAACTTCCGCGAATAGAAGTGGAACTTTCAACCTCTTTCAGTGAAAGTCTTTTTTCTTCTCGCATCGCCTTTAAAAGTCGGCCAAGCTTGATTAGTTCTTCTTGCATAGTGAAACATCCTGAAAATCGTCTAAAGACCTTAACTTATCAAAGTTCTATTTATTTGTGAAAATGAACATCCATAAGCAAAAAAATCGTAGGTGATTTGTCCGATTGAAAAGTCTATCGATGATAAGTCTCTTTTGTTAAAGTGGGAGTATGACTTTTGAAGGATTATATATCGGCTCTGACGAGGCAGGAAAAGGGGATTTTTTTGGACCTTTAGTCGTGGCAGCTATTGCAGTGAATGATGAAACCGTCGATATTTTGAAAACAATAGGGGTCAAAGATTCCAAAAAATTATCCGATACTAAAATTGATCTTTTAGCGTCTGTGATCCGGCAAAAGATTCCCTACGACCAGATTGTTTTATTTCCAAAAACCTACAACGAATTATATTTAAAATTTAAAAATTTAAACCATCTTCTTGCCTGGTCTCATGCTGCCGTGATTAAAACTTTGATGGAAAAGACTGGAGCTAGACAAGTTCTTGTGGATCAATTTTCACAAGAGCCGCTGGTGGAGCATTATCTGAAAAAAAAAGGGCTTGATTTTGATATTAAAATGTTTCCAAAAGCCGAGTCAGATATCGCCGTCGCAGGCGCTTCCATTCTTGCTCGAAACGCTTTTTTAGAGGGGCTACAAGCTCTTGGTGAATCGATAGGAACATCTCTGAAAAAAGGTGCATCCGCTCCCGTGCAGGCGCAGGCTAAAGAGATCTTAGAGGTACATGGAAAGGAGCTTTTTCCTTCTATTGCAAAGGTCCACTTCAAAACCTATAAAGATCTGATCTCAGGTTAGATTCAGCGTGATCTGAGAATTTTTTGGATGATATAAAGACAGCCTAATCCC
This sequence comes from Chlamydiota bacterium, assembly GCA_010031885.1. Taxonomy (GTDB): domain Bacteria; phylum Chlamydiota; class Chlamydiia; order Chlamydiales; family RGXB01; genus RGXB01. Next base: position 30,794 of record RGYU01000008.1, read on the forward strand.
ATGGCAGCATAAAAAAACATAACCGAAATCTCCTTCCCAGGGTCTATTCACCCCTTTTACCCCTCTATTTTACCATATTCAAATATTGTTTAAATCAACAATATTACATTTTAATAAAACAGTTGATAACCAAGGGGTTACCCTTTTTTTCTTACGAAAGAAAAATCACGGTTTAGCATCAAAAATAATTCCCTATTAAATCCCTCTTTGTTAGCAACAGATCAGAGAGGTTTTACCATGGCAAGATATCTTCTTTTGTCGGCTACAAGCACCATCGGACAGTCCACCGCCCGCCTTTTGCAGCAGGAGGGGCATACCCTTTTTCTCACATCAAGAAGTTCTGAAAAGATCCAACCCTTAGCGCAACTGACGCAGTCAGCCTATGAAATTGTAGATCCTAAAGACTTCAATCAGGTACAAAAAGTTTGCCAAGAGGCCTCTGAAAAGCTTGGTGGGTTAGACGGGGCAGTCTGTTTTGCAGGCTCCCTCCTTTTAAAAAGCGCCCACACAACCTCCTACAACGAGTACCTAGATACTGTTCACGCCTCTTTGACCTCTGCATTTGCCCTTATAAGAGGTGTTGCTCCTCTTCTTACTCAGGGGGGTAGTATTGTATTACTCTCCTCTGCCGCTTCCCTAGAGGGACTGGCGTTCCATGAAGCCATTGCTGCAGCAAAAGGGGGTATCAACTCTCTCACACTATCGGCTGCATCCACTTATGCTTCAAAAAAAATCAGAGTAAATGCGGTAGCGCCAGGATTAATACAGACATCTCTAACAGCATCGCTGCTAGCAAATCCTGAATCCCTACAAGTTTCTGAAAAAATGCACCCCTTAGGGAGGCTTGGAAAACCAGTGGATGTCGCCAAAGCGGTCGCCTTTTTGCTAGACCCCGAAAACGACTGGATAACGGGCCAAATTCTTGCAATTGACGGCGGGCTGAGTCGAATCAAAAAAGGGATGTAATTTTTTAATCCCTCATCAATAGGTATTTCTGTAATCTATTTCGACGTCCTTTTCTTATATCGTTAGAACAGATAAAATATCCCCCAATTTAATTTAGATTGTTCATTATGGTCGATTTATCCACATTTTTAAGTTTGCAAATCTTGGATTTAGATTACAGTGTCTCTCTTGCACTTAAAGAACATTTGAATACTTGGCTAGATGCTTCCCCGCCACACGAAAAATTATCTCGTTACAAGGTAGCACACCTTATTTTGAGCTCTGCCCACAACCGTCAGGCGACTTTATCAATTGAGGGGTACGGAATAAGTAGTCTGCCAGCGGGGTTAGAAGAGCTTCATTTTTTGGAGGAAATTCGTCTAAACCAAAATGAACTTAAGGAGCTGTCTATTGATTTTGGCAGATTAGCGAACTTAAAAAAAGTCTCTTTGTCGCATAACCGTTTAACCTCTCTTCCAGATTCTTTTTATGAGCTGGCATTACTTGAGGAGCTGGATTTAAGCCATAACCAATTTGAAAAGCTATCTGAAGCATTTATTTTTTTTACCCATCTAGAGAGTCTAAACGTCGAAAGCAATTTGTTAGCTAATTTGCCGAGTTCCATCTGTTCCCTGCAAAATTTGCTACGCCTCAAGCTCGCAAATAATCGGCTAAAAATTCTTCCAAGTGAGATAGGCCAGCTCTACGAGCTTAGAGAAATTTCCTTACAAAAAAATCTTCTCACATCGCTTCCCGATTCTTTAACCGAACTGACGAAGCTAAACTTTTTAAATCTCTCGCAAAACCTGATACGTTTTCTTCCGGTCCATATAGGAAAAATGTCACTAAAAACACTGTCTATAAAGGGTAACCCCATCAGTCAGATCCCCATTTCCTTTCTCTTTAATCCAAATATACAACACATTGAGGCCTTAAACACATCTTTACCGTCTGATATGTTGACATGTCTGGACGCTATTCCTTCAAAGGAAAAACTCCGATTCACCCGCACCCTTAAAACATGCCTACGCTTTTTATCCCACTGGACCCAAAACACTCCTCCGAAGGGAGAACCCTACACTCTGATGGAAGCGAGAATGCTTAATCAGTGGATTGAGCACCTATCCTCATCTGAGGATTTTGCTCAAAACCAGGTTTTGCTTGCCGAGACCATTTTCTCTTTGCTTTGCGAGGCGGAGAAGAATAGAGAATTTCGTGATGTTTTCTTTTTACAGCTCCAGCACAATACCCATAGATGTGGGGATAGGGCTGCGTACACACTTATATTGTTGAATGCTCTCAAGGAAATCTATCAAAAATCCTCCTTGGCCCCCAAAGAGCGTTTTGGTATTTTGCTGGCCGCGTCTAGAACTCTTTATTTGCAGAAAATTGTCCGAAAATTGCTTATACCCAGTGAGGGTATTTCTGAGGATGTAGAGATACAACTCTTTGTAATGTTGATGTTAAAAGATCGACTCAAACTTTTGCTTCCAATAGATTCCATCCAGATGACTTATAAAGATCTCGCACAGCAAATGCTTGGGGGAGATGTTGATACTCAATTAGAAAAGATTGCTGCTGAAATAGAAGATAAAGACCCGTTTGAGCTAGTCCTGTCGGAATTGCCTCAAATCATCGAAACGTTCTTGGAGGAATTCTATCAACACGAACTAACCCTCATCAGGGATGCATTCGAAGAAAAATTCTTTGAGCATATAGAGCAGAGCGCATCGGATCCTTTACTGCAAGAGACGATCGCTGTCGATTCCTCTGTGTGGTTCTTCCAGCAGAAAAAAGACCTATTGATGAGAAATCTTTTACCCTTTTAAAAACATCCTTCAGCTCGCCTTTTTAGATTTTGTTTGTAATTTATAATGTTGCAAAAGAGCAGACCTGAACCACAAATAAACGTATTCGGGATCAAAAGAAGGGATCACTATCCAATTTTTTTGTGGTAATGGGGGATGCCAAAAAGGGATGTATACTACAGTATTATTAGAAATTATTCCGGCAACATAACTCAAAGAGGAACGGGACATTACTAAAACATCGCTGAACACCAGTATGCAAAAATCGGTTTCAACGGGGTTTTCTAGGTGAAATTCAATCTCTTCTCCCTGAAATATATTTTTGAAATTAGAAATATTATCATCTATGAAATTGAGACCATCTGCAACAATATGAATTTTTAAGGGCTTTTGAAATTTATTTTTTCTAATAGCTTTTATACAACTCAAAATCATCTGGTCATCATTGAATACACCTCGACTGTCATGTTTCACATTTCGTCTTACATGAAAAGAAACATTAAAGAAGTTATCATCTAAATAAGTTTCCTTTTTCTGCGATTCGTAAAAAAATTTTTTTGCGTTTTTGAGTGCTTCTGTCTTACAGAAATCATTGAGGTTATTAGATATAAAGTCGTACACCGCTAATCTAGAACCATTTAGAACTTTATCGCCTTCAAAAAGAGGTAGATTCTTTTTGAAGCCCATTAGAATTTCTTTGCGCTCCAAATAATCTTCTTCATTGAGATAATTGTGTTCCATGCTCGTAAGCGGCGAATAATGAAAGGTCAAATTGCTCATTTCGGCGAAAACATAATAAAAGAGTATTTGTTGATACTGTGAACCAAAACCATCAGATCGAAATTCATTCGTTATGATTTCACCACCAAAAAAAAGGGGGATTTTTTGCAAAAAAAAATGAAAATGACCCTTCTCATAAAAGCAATTTATAAGGTTTGTTTTTTTAGTCAATTAGAATTTTTAAAAAAACAGCCCTCATCTTTTTTGCATCACAAGCTAAAGGTTGGCTTTTTGGTGTGCATAAACTTTTAGGTCATTTAATATG
>RGYU01000071.1 GCA_010031885.1 Chlamydiota bacterium
TTATTAAAAACGGTCTATGAGATAGGTCAGGGCCATATTTTTGAAGGTTTTGATAGCTCAAATTTAGCTACATTAAGCTTACAAGCACAGCTCAAATGGCTTGATCAATTGGACACATTTTTTTCGGGCATGCAAGGCCTTAAGGGTTTACAAAAAAAAATCGAAGAACTTTGTCAAAATCCGCAAAAAACAGCACCCAATTCTACCCCTTTTGAGCCCTACTATCTCAAAAATAATGAGGAATCATTTCAAAACGGGATCCGTTTACAAAGAAATTTGGTTGAAATTTTAGTTTTGGGCGGTGCTGCAGAACGACTTAATTTTACTGATGATAAGACTAATAAACCTTTACCCGCATTTTTATACCCATTTATGGGTAAAACTCTGTTGGAGTGGTTTTTTTTGGATCTAGAGGCAAAAGAAGAGCTCTGCAAGCGCCAAACTAATGACAAATTCTACACCCCTGTTTTGTTAATGGCCTCCTCTGTAAAAGATAATATTCACCTTTTAAAGGATTATTTAAAAAAACAGAATTATTTCAATAGGCCCAAAGAAAGCATAGAAATCTTAATGCAGCCGATGGTTCCGTACGTCGATCCAACGGGTAAGTGGATCAAGGACCAAGAATTCAATTTGGAAAAGGGTCCATGTGGACATGGCGCGGTATGGAAGCTTTTAAAAGAATCTAAAACGGTACAAACCCTACCAAATGAAAAGAAATGGGGTCTCATTCGACAAATTAACAATCCTATTTTATCTTTTTATGACACGATACCCCTTCTGATTGATGCCCTTAACCAAACAAAACGGAAATTATCTATTTTGGTAACTGAGCCCGTTAAGGGGGCAAAAGAGGGAAAAATTATCCAAAAAGAGGATGGGCGTCTTGTAAATTTCGAATATATTTTTTCCTCTTCCCAGGAGCTTTTTGGATTTGCAAATGTAAATGCTATCGCTTTTTCTTTGGATCAGTTGATGCTGATGATTCAACAGGCCCCATATCCTGGAGTTTTGCTCAATTTTAAGGGTTCACACAAAGCTCGTCTCGAGATGTCCATGCAGGACATGCTGGAAGTTATGGATCAATCGTTAGCGGTATACCAGGTACGCGAAAAGGCCCTTTTGCCAATAAAAAATGGTGTCGGTTATCTCGAGACAAAAGCATGGGCTTTAGAAAAATTTCAACAAGGATTTAGGGACTTCTTTCAGATAGAAAAGGGCATCTTTATTTTGCATCCATTTTATACCAGGACTAAAGTTTGGCTGAATAATACGACTCTGGAACCGGGTGTTTTTTTACAGATAGACCACCAAGGGGTTGAATTTGTCGATTGCTCGATCAAGGGAGCATTGATTATAGAAATTAGAGCAAAAAAACCTCTAACGATTCGGTTTAAAAACGTTAAAGTTGAAAATCAAGGATTAGACAAAAAAAACATAGACTGCCTATCGGACCAATTCAGCTTTTTGGCCAGTTGTAAGATCATCGTTGAAACAGAAAAAGATCTTGAGATACAAAATTTGCTTCTCAAAGACGGGGTTCTACTTAAATTATAGGTATTTTTTCATAAAAAAAGGCTGTTGAAAAACAGCCTTTTTTTATGAAGAGTATTTCATTAAATCTTCTATTAGTCTTCGCTTCCATCGTCTTTAGGTTGGGTGCTCGAACTTGATTGATTATGGGAAGTATGTTCTGCATTATTAACTACAATCGGTTCCTGGGTTTCTTTTCTGGTTTGGGCAGGAGCTGATTTTTTAGATAATACCTTATGTGCAACCGCTACGACCGCTCCAACGGTCAAAACCACTACAGTGATTTTTCCCCATTTTGGCATCGCATTGAAACGCGTTGTGATGGGGCTAAAGCTAAACGGGATTCGATTTGTGATCGGGGATGCTGCTGAACTGATTGTTGTGACGGCCTTTCCGCAAAGTGAACCAACTCCGGAAAACGCTCTGGTAAATAATCCTGTAAAGCCTGAAAACAAACTCGAGCCGGAATTTGTGATTGGTGCCATATTTCCTCCAAAAATTTTAGGTTTATAAATCCTATCTTAAGTGAGAACATTATACCCCCTGCACATTAAACGTAAAGAGCTTATTAAGTTTTTGAAATATTTTTTAAAAAATTAGCTGATTTATTTTTATTCCAATCTTGTTCTTTTATTACGCAAAAATCGGTTAAAACTATTCCAAATGATGAAAAAAATATACACAGGTTCTTAGGATAAAAAGGCGGGCAGTGTGTAGCAATTAATTTGAATAGAAAACCTAATAGAAATTGAATTGATAACGGTTTCAAAAAAATTAAAAACTGGCTAAAATAGAGTTGTATGATTTTTGACCTAACGCCGCGCATCCAAGAGATGAAAACGAGGATCCTTGAACTTTCGAGGTTTCTTTGACTTAGCTCATAAAAAAGAGCGATTGTTTGAGCTTGAAGAGGAAATGAAAGGGGATGGATTCTGGCTGGATCAAGACCTTGCAAAAAAGAAAATTTTAGAATCGAGCACTTTAAAAGATTGGATTGTTCCGATTGAGAAGATGTCTAGTGTCGTAGAGTACCTGGAGGCTTTTTATCCCGAGGCTAAAAGTGAAAAGGATGATAGCTTGATTCATGAGATGGATCGAGAACTTGCAGATGTTGAAAAACAGATGCGCTCTCTAGAGCTCAAAAGGATGCTCTCCTCCGAGCTTGATCCTAAAACCTGCACGCTACAAATCAATGCCGGCGCCGGTGGAACTGAGTCTTGCGACTGGGTGTCCATGTTGGCTCGAATGTATGAAAGATGGTTTCAAAAAAGAAATTGGAGGTATACGGTTTTGGATCGGCTAGAGGGTGAGGTCGCGGGTTTAAAACATATCCAGTACCAAATAGATGCACCCTTCGCATATGGGTACTGTAAAGCGGAGAAGGGTGTTCATCGTTTGGTGCGCATTTCCCCTTTTGACTCTTCAGGTCGCCGTCACACGAGTTTTGCCTCTGTAGAAGTGTCTCCCGTTATCGATGAAGAGATACCGATTGAAATCCGCCCGGAAGATATCCGCATTGATACCTATCGAGCCTCCGGGGCAGGTGGCCAGCATGTCAATAAAACCGATTCTGCTGTCCGCATCACCCACTTAAAAACGGCAATAGTCGTCTCCTCACAGCAGGAGCGTAGTCAGATCCAAAATCGGGAGCGTTGTTTCAAAATGTTGAAGGATCGTCTTTACGAGTTAGAGGTAGCTAAAAAAGAGGCTCAGCTTAAAAACATCAGCGGTGAGCAATTAATCAACGGTTGGGGCTCACAAATACGTAGTTATGTCTTGCAGCCCTACCAGATGTGCAAGGATCTAAGAACTGATCACGAAACATCGGATGTAGAGGGTGTTCTAGACGGCGAGTTGGATCCTTTTGTTGAAGCCTATCTTAAAAATAAGGGGTCGTGATTGGAGCGGGAGGATATTACAACCAGCAGTGCTTTTGAATTGAGGTACTCAACCGATGAGGATGCCAACCCTTTAAAAAATTTGCTAATGGACCCCTCAATCCAGCAGTGGTTCCCCCTTTCATCAGAACACGATGTTGACCTATTTATTCGAAACTGGATGAATTTTTCAAGGTACGGCTGCTCTTTGACAGCGTTTTATGAAAATCAAAGGGTTGGGTTTGGGTCCATTTTTCTACTCCCCTATAGAAAAGTTGCAATCCATACAATGGGTTATTTGGTTGTGGATCCTAAGTTTCAAGGAAAAGGGGTCGGCACATCATTATTAAGAAATCTGATTGTTTTAAGTCGGAACTTCAAAGTGATTGAAAAATTCCAATGTGAAATTTACGAGGATTGCCCCCTCGTACCGCTATTAACAAAACTCTCTTTCAAAAAAGTATTTGAACAGAAAGGGTTTGTGAAGGAGGTTCAAGTCGGCTACAAAGCGAGGTGTATGTTTGAGCGATCCAATCAAGATCCGGTTTGAAAAATCCAAAGATGAGGAGATACCCATTCTCCGTGACTGGTTAAGTGATCCAGATATTTTAAAGTGGTTTCCGATGGTCAACGAAATGGAGATTGAAGATGCCTCTAAGGTTTGGATCGGATACTACGGTAAAACCTTTGGCTCCGCTTTCACTATATTTGAGGAGGATCAAATTGTCGGTTTTTTTAATTTTTATCTTTCGCCAATAGAAAAGTTACGACATCAATCCCTATTTTCAATTATCGTACACCCACAAAAGCGTGGGAAGGGTCTCGGAAAGCAGATTTTAAAAGAGATGATGTTGCGGGCAAAAAGAGAATTCCATCTGGAATTGTTACATTTGGAGGTCTATAGGGAAAATCCTGCTAGAAGGCTCTACGCCGCCTTAGGATTTGAGGAGTATGGAGTCCACAAGGACTTTTTGAAGGAAAACGATGGCTCCTATAGGGACAAAATTTTAATGCAACAGTGGTTATAGACAATGGCAGGCCATAGTAAGTGGGCAAATATCAAGCGACGCAAAGAGAAAGTGGATGCCAAAAGGGGCAAGGTTTTTTCCCGGGTCGCAAAAGAGATCATCACAGCGGTTAAACAGGGGGGCGGTGGGGATCCAAAAATGAACGCGCGCCTTAAAACGGCAATTGAACGGGCGAAAGAGGTTAATTTTCCTCAAGAAAACATAGATCGAAAT
>RGYU01000072.1 GCA_010031885.1 Chlamydiota bacterium
CTATAGAATCAAAATTTATTAAAATCCCTTTGGGATCTTTGTCTGAGGGGAATACAGAGAGAGGCACGAGGGCAATCAGGAGGGGAAATATCCATTTCATGAAATAAAAAACGCTTTTGAAGGGATAATAATAACAAAAAAAACAGAATTTTCCGAGCGGAATTTTAAGATTTAAAATAGCTGGTCAAAAAGTCGTCTTCCATCCTTAAGCACTGATTTTCGGTTTCGTCTCGAATCGAGTGCCCAACGCCTGATAGAACATGATATTGGACTGAACAATTTGTCTTTATTACCTCCTGAACAAATCTGTCAGTCCATTTTTTTTCTATGATTGTGTCTTGATCACCTTGAAATAAAACCATCGGAGTTTTTACTTTTATTGCCCGTTTAAAAGGGTCGTATTTCGGGGGAAATAAAAACTTCAACTCCCCATCTGAGGGGATATTTGTTGTTAGGGGACAGTAGATTAAAAGAGCACCCACCTGAACCTTCAAAGAGGACAAAATGGCTGTGAGCCCTGCGGAACTTTTCCCTTTAAGGATGATTTTTTTGGGGTCTATCCCTTTTTTTAAAAGAGAATCCACAAGATTTGATATATCCTTGACATCGGCAATAGAATATTGGTGAATCAGGGCTACTCGGTGTGCTCTTTTGTAGCCTGTGCTTCCCCTGTAATTCGGATAAATGAGATTGTAGCCTTTGGAATGAAAGAACAATACTTCCTCAGTAACTCTTTTTTCCACATGAGAGATTGGCCCCCCATGGATTCGGATGATGACAGGTTTATCAAGATCCAATTTGCCAACAATCCATCCTTTGCCCATCTTTTGATCTAGTGGTTGGAGTTGATGTGAAAAAGATAAATCATTTTGTATCGACTCTGTCAACGGATGAGCGTTTTGGTAAAAACAGCTAAAGATCAATTGATTGTTTATACGAGATTGGCTCTTCACAACACTTAAAGGCCCCGTTTGTCCAAAACCGGCAACATAAAGGTGATACCCATCTGTGAACAGCTCCTGAATGGAGGTAAAAGGGAGTGGGTGCTCAATCCAGGATGTATTTTGGCATTCAATAAGAACATCGACCCCTTCTCTGGTAGCTACTAGAAAATAGTGATCATGAAACATCAGGATATTGCTACAGCCTATAAACCTTTTTTTGTAGGGATCAAGATAATGCGATTCAAACTGGGAATTGGTGTCGGTTAAGAAAAAGGGATTACAATTTGTATCAAAAGCAAAGTGGGTTACATTCGAATTGGTTGAGTTTAAAGAAAGTGGCAAACCAGTCTTTTTTATATACCAAAGATCAGAAGCCTGATAGGAGGAGACCCCTTTTCTTGTTGTATGGACAAGTAGCCCCTCACATCTAGAATCCATTAAAAAATCCAGGATTGTCTCCGTTGTTTGAAAGAGGATTGTGGTTGTTCCACCATCAATTTCAACAATACGATTTAAATCCATTCCAAAGACTCTATTTTGAACCTTTTTTAATGCAACCAGATGGGGATGGCATATCAGGTCTTGATTGATAATAACGTAGGGGCAACCTTGGTATAAAAGGGGATGATAGAGACTTTTAATTGTTAGCGATTGTAGTAATTTGCCTGGGGGATTAACACTACAAACTTTTTTCGATCTCATATCGAAAAAATAGAGTTCTTCTTTGTCAAATTGGAAAAATTGGGGAATTTTATCCATTAGCCATTTCAAGTGTAGGGTGATGTTGCTGATCATCAACAAACTTATAGAAGCAATTACGAATGTCTGTAATTATACCGTCTTCAAAATGTCGTAAGATCAATCCTAGAGCGCTGATTCCGTATTGTTCGAAGTGGGTGATGGCTAACTGAGAAGAGGGGATTTTGAGCAGATCTAATGTTTGTTTAAATCGACTTCTTAAGTTGTGATCTTGAGTTGCAAGGCCAATAATGAGAGTATCGCCGCAAATTTGATGCTCAAAAAAGCCTTTTTCACAATCTGAGTCCATAGCTTTGACCAGTAAAAGAAAAAGCTTTTTCAATATCGAGGGTTGTAATACACCTTGCATATAGCTAGGTGTAATTGCGTGGAAAAATCTTTCTAGAAGGATTTCTGAGCCAATCGTGTAGGGTTTGACAAGCTTTTTGAAATCCAAAAGGATCTCGCTTTTTTTCAAAATCAGTCCACCGTTATAATCTCTAAAAGAGCCAATCAACTCGAATAATCTCATGGAAGCCGCCTTTCTCGCATCAAAAAGGTCGATCGAGCGGTCCTTTCGGATAAACGGCGCCTTGTCAATCGTCAGCTCAAATACGAAAGCCTCTTTGGGATACTTTGACCGTAATTTTCCCATCATCCGTTTTTCAACACCATCAAGGGGTATTTCGATAGAATGACCTTTATTGAGTGCAACAACAATTGTTGTAAAACTTAACGTGTGTATCGACTGTTTGTAAAAATTAAGCATTACCTGTGGGATATCATCCACATATTTAAGCTCTTTACTCAAAAGAATCATGTGCTTCATCACCTCTTCCTCATTACGAGGCATGAAGATGGGTAGAACGGGCCTGAAGATCTTTTCGTCGATTTCAAATGGGAGTTTTTTCTTCAAGTTTTGAATGCTTGATCGGTCGAATTCTTTGGGTTTTGTAATTTCTATGTATAGACTTTTAAGCCCCTCATGTGGACGAAAATGGGTAAATGTGGATCCAGGTACCAACTTGGAATCGGGGAGGATTGTGTGGACACTTTCAAATAGGCCATGGCAGTCCAAATTCTCGGAGGAGGATTTAAAGCGAATGACAGCCAAAACTCCAAGAGAGTGTATTCCCAGCCCTTTATTGTTGTGGGGGATTAAAAATTTAATCTCCATTTGCGCTCCATCCTGCAAGCTTTTTTGCATACAGGCTTTTCGCATCAGATAACTGTGGGCTAAAAGTCGGCTAATGAAGTGGTTCGAGCGCTCTTTGGTAAATTCCTCCTTCATAGAAAAAATTAGCTGTTGCAACTCTTGGAAAATTTCGCGTGAAAAGACATCAGGGGAAATGTTTTTTGTAGAAAGGATGTACTGGGTCATCTCTGTGAGTTGTTCGCTTTCACGGCTTGTTCCCAAGAGAGTGTGGATTCCCTCTACTGTCCCTTTTTCGATCTTATCCCCCATGGTTTGGTGTATGAGATCATTTTTTTCCCTTAAAGATAATGGCTTTGATTGAAAGATGTCCCGGAGATATCGGACCGTTTCAATATTGAGACGGATTTCTTGAGGTAGCTGCTCTAAGGTTTTTAAAGCGATGAGTAGATCTTCACTTGATTCAAGCCTTGCGTATACTTTATGGATGAAGTATCCCTCATTTTCTACCCCTTCAATTTTAAAGGCCATGGAGTAGGAGGAGGAGAGGTTTACTAATTTTCCTGGAACCAAAGAGCGGGAGCAGACATCGTTCATATAACGCCCCACACCTAAAGTATTTTCCTGAGAACAAAGAAGGACAATACCAAGTGTCAATTTATGGTTTGTCCAGGCTACTCGGCTTTCAATTATACCTGGAATTGTAGTAGGGTAAATTTCTTTTAGCGTTGCTTTCACCGATTCTAGATGATAGTGAAATGAGGGATCGTCAATCGGGGGATCAAAGAGGGGCAGAATGTTCATCCTATCTCGACCTCTTCCAAGCAAATCGTCCCTTGAGGGAAAACTTTGATGTTTTTTACCTCTTTAGACACTATAAAACCATTTTTGAAGTGGTAGATGGGTAGAAGCGTCCCCGATTCAATTAAAATGCGTTCCGCTTCACTTAAAAGGCGCATCCTTTCATTTTCATTAGGTGCTTTATAGGACTCATCTATGAGCCTGATATAGTCGGCATCCTCAAAGTAGGGATAGTTTCTCAAGTGCGAGCGGTATTTAAATCGCTCGAGGTAGGACAACGGGTCGGTAAACTGGGCAAGAATTAAACAACCCGCCATGTCATAATTGTGCTGGTACAAACGATCCAGGTAAATTTTCATCTCTAAAGGTTCAACCACTACGTGAATATCCAGCGATTGACGGATCTGCTCCTGAATCACTTGAGCGATCTTTGTAAAATTGCCGCTTGCTGATAAGATCAAATGTGGCTCGATATCCTGCTTTTTGAGGTTAAGTTCTTCAAGGGCCTCTGCCAACAGCTCACGAGCCTTTTGCCGATCGCTTATCCAGGTATATTGATCAAAACCAGCCCCCCGAATTTTTGGAGGTAGCAAACTGGTAGCTACTTGCTCCCCTAAATAGGTGAGGTTGTCGACAATCTCCTTTCGATCGATCGAAAG
>RGYU01000073.1 GCA_010031885.1 Chlamydiota bacterium
TAATTTTGGAAATATCCACCTTGGGCAGGGGTAAAGCTTACAGGAGTTGTTGTGGTTTCATTGGTATAAACAGCAATTTGTCTTCTCGTTAGCCAGCTTCCTGTAACACCATATGAAGTTGTAAGCTCAAGATTTTCTGTAATCAGTGTCGGCCTACCCATTAGGACGTTCAAGTTATTTACCAATGTATAGTTTCCGGTTTGTAGGTTAGCAAAACCGAAGGTCTGGGGAATTTGGTTGTTTTCAACAAATTGGTTGGTGTAAGCAGAAGGGACATATTGTTGTCCAACTGCCGCTTGATAGTTCAAATTGCTGATAGCTTTGAACCAGCTGTACGTAGCGTACGATCTCCAATTGTCAGTCCAGTTTTTATAACCCAAACCAACTTTAAAACCCCATGATGGAGTCTCGGTTTGATTAACTACTAATCCGTTAGCAGGATATAGCGGAGTTGTTCTATCTATTAAGGCGGCAATATCAGCTCCTTGAACGTTTACTTGTTCGTAGAGTGCAGCCCCTAAAACATCCCAGTTGTTATCACAGTCCAATACGGGACCCGCGTAACACAAAGGTGCACAGTCAGAGCCTTGTTGATTATTATTGTAATTCCCGGCTGTCAATCCTAGGGTTGCTAAGAAGAGCGGAAGTTTAAGAACATTACGGATGTTCATTTTTTACCTCAAAAAGGTTAATGGTTAAGCTACGGCTTTATTTTTTAATCTACCTATAACTAAAATAAAAAGAATTGTAAATACTTTTTTTTCAAAAAAATTTTTGTTTTATTTTTAAATAAAAATGGAGATCATTCGATCTCCATTTCTTTTCTCAATTTTTTTTGAGTTTTTAGAACTCAAGCATCCCTTGTAAAACAAGCCCTTGTAATCCTAAACCGGCACCGTTTTCAGTGCGAACGGCACTTTCGGGCACAAGTGTTCTCATAGTCATGAAATAGTATTGATTCTCATAAGCGATACAAAAACCTACTTTTGTTTGCTCTTCGTCAAATGTATAAGACCACTGTAAACCCAACTCAAACTCCACACCGGGAGAGAATTGATAAAGGTTACTCATTAGAATCGCTTCAAGACCTGTTGAACCCGATTTTGGAGATGATATTGTAGAGGTTCTTGTTGAGATCAACCCGTACTTTATTGAACCGGAGGCATCACCATAAACACTCACACCTTTACCGAGGAGATAATTTACTTTGGAACCAATCCCAGGACCTACACCCCACCAGGTATATTTTTGATAATTTTGGAAATATCCACCATTTGCTGCAGCATATCGCTGTGTCACTGAAAATTGCGTTACAGGAATATTTCCGCTGGCCACATCATTTGTGTATTGTTGAACCTGTCTTCTGCTGATAATAGTAGCTTCTACACTAGAATAAATATCTACCGACACACGTTCGGTCACCAAAGTAGGTCTTCCGATAGTAAACTTAACATCATTGATGATTGTTTTATTTCCAAGCTGGAGGTTACCAAAAGAGGTTACTAAAGCATTTTGTCCGTTGTCAACGTTTTGGTTTACATAAACAGATGGGATAAATGCCGAACCATACGCATTTTGCATAGCTGTGTCAGACACCGCTTGAAAATACGAATATTTAACAGCTGTTGTCCACTGGTCGCTCCATCCGGTGTAACCTGCCCCTAATTTAAATCCCCAAGAGGCAATTTCAGGTTGCTGCACACCAAATCCGTTTACAGGAAAATATGTCTGATCTCTTGAATTGGTAATAAATGCGGGCTCTCCGCCTTGTACACGTACTTGCTCGTAAATAGCTGCAGCATTAAAGTTAAAATCTCTACTGCAATCAAAATTGGGCTTATCGGCACAAAGACTAGTACAATCTGCCGGAACTCTATCAAGCGTTGCATCTTCTGCTTGGATGCCGGCAAAAAGACCCAATGATGCTAAGATCATCGGTATTTTATTAAGGCTATATTTTTTCATTTTTCCTCTCATGGGTTAAAAGGGGTAAGCTATGGCTTAGTTTTTAAACCCCCTATAAAAAAAATTAAGAATTTTTAAAACAGTTTTTTTAAAAAACCTGTAAATTTCTTCTTTTTAAACCCTTTTTTTAAAAAAAACGGGTCAAATAACTTGACCCGTTGTTATTTTTATAAAATAAATTACTTGTTTAGAAGTCTATTGAACCTTGCAATATGAGCCCTTGGATTCCTAAACCTGCACCATCCTCAATTCTATAGGCGGCCTCATTAGTAATTGTCTTTATAATATTGAAGAAGTATGTTGCTTCATAACCTAAATTAAATTGTAGAAGGAGATCTTTATTTTCCGTCAGTTTAGACCAGTTAAATCCTAGCTGGTAAGAAAACTCGGGGGCAAATTGAAAAAGCGTGTTGTCTATTACCGCCTCCTGTGGGGTAACGTAACCGTAAACTGCAGTAGGGTTAAAAGCAAATGCTGTGACATTGACACCCGGTTTAGAGAATGTGGAGGTTCTCACTCTGCTTGATCCGTAATTCAAAGAACCGTAGACTCTTCCATATAAGCTAATATCATAGTCTAAAAACCACTTTGTTAAAAGACCTACGGTAGGGCCAACACCCCACCAGCTCCACTTTTGGTAATTTTGGAAAAAACCGCCAAATTGGGTCGCATATTCTTGAAAAGTTTGACCAGGGATAAAATCGTTAGAGAAAACAGACACAGTTCTTCTCGTTATGAACGACAGGTCTAGTCCATAAAATGGGGAAAGCTCTACCCTTTTATCTATATAAGTAGGTCTATTTGCCAAAATCTGGATGTTATTGATTACATTTCTTACACCCACCTCAATATTATTGAATAAAAGGAAACCATTTACCAAACCGTCACCAATGAACTGGTTACTGTAAATGGATGGTATGTATGCTGACCCGTAAGCTGCTGTAAGCTCTGTATTCGTCACCGTATTTAAAAAGGTGTAGTCGACAGTGACTCTCCAGTCCTGACGAAAAAGCTTGTATCCACCACCTACTTTGAAGCCCCACCATAAAGACTCCTCAGGTTGAATACCAATTCCATTTACTGGAAAACTCGTATTATTACGATCTTGGCTAAGCTGTGCAACATCGACCCCTTGGGCTCTCGCCTGAAAATAGATCGCACCCGCATTAATATCCCAGCTCTCTTCACATTCTATACCATTGGATCGCCAGCATAACTCTGCGCAATCTGATGGATTATAATCTTGCATTGCAGTTTTTCGATCGCTTGCCGCTGCATGTAACCCTAATACCGCCATCCATATAGGGAGCTGCTTCAAATAACGTACGTTCATCCTTAACCTCAAATAGAGTTGATGTACAAAAAAGTACTTTGTTAGTTTTTTCTTTTTTAAAGGAAAAATCCTTTTTTTGAAACTGTTTTTTTAAAAAGTTTGTTGTATGTTTTTTTTACAAGACTTCTTCCATCCCATTTGCCCCACACTCAAAAATCAAGTGACTGGATTTTTTTAATTTTTTACAATTTTTTCTAACATTTTTTGTTGCCGATCTTCCCCCCAGCTCAAAAAAAAAGGCCCCATTTTAAATGGAGCCTTTCACCAAGAAATGTAGTATCGATTCTAGAAATCTAGTTGCAATTGCAGCACTAGATTCTGCAGTCCAATACCCGCACCGTTCACAATAAAGTAGTGGGTGCTGTTGAATATTGTTTTGTTGACCTGGAAGAAGTATTGCGATTCATATCCCGCTCTAAAGCTTACAGCCGCTCTCTCACTGTCAAACGTATGGCTCCAGTTGAAGCCCAGTTGAATATTCATGTGGGGAGCATACTGATACAAAGAGTTTGAGACTGTCGCACTACCCGCCGGAGAAGTTGACTGAGAAGGTCTATAAACCGCTGTTTGCGAGTAGGAGTTGGCACACCCGTACGTCACAGCAAAGTAACCATCCGCATAGAGACCCACATCATACCCTAAATACCAGTTCGAATTGACTCCGACCATAGGACCCACGCCCCAGAAACGGTTCTTGTCATAGGTTCTATAGAAACCACCGTTGGTATAAATTGGGGTTGCTGCCACATCGTTTGTAAAACTGATAGTCATTCTACGCATTGCGTTGATGTAATC
>RGYU01000074.1 GCA_010031885.1 Chlamydiota bacterium
CTATGTTGCTGCGACACTAGAACGTTTGGGTTTTGTGAAAAAGGAATTTAAGCTTGTATTTTATGGGCCTAACTGGTTAAAATCTTTGGCAGACGAAAGTCAAAATGGAAAAAAATTTTCTCAAATGAGACCTGGGGTGAATTCCTCTTATGTTACTTGTGAGGATAGCCAAGAGAAGCTTATGAATGCCTTAGTATTAGCAGGATCTCTATCCTAATAAACCAGTGTTTTCGGAACAGTTACTCCACTGTTCCGAAACTCCTCCCAAAACCCCCAGAAAATCTACCAAAACTATTGCCAAAACCATGTGGTGCAAAACAAGCTATCGTTTAGGTTTTTGGAATACTGTTTGAGACTGCGAAAGATATGCCGTGAAACAGGCTAAAATCCTGGTGGCCGGGAATCGCTGTGTCTTTGAGCCTTCGCTATGTTTTGATCTAAAAACATGTTAGTATTCTTCAGGGTTAGCTCAAAAACATAAGATAAAAATGATTAAAAAAGCCTTTCTATTTGTTTCTCTTCTTATTTTTTCAAGCTCAACGTGGAGCTCACAAAACCTCTTGAAAGTAATGTGTACTGAAGGCTTGTCTCGGAGTTTTCGTCTTGCCTCTAGGAATGTAAATCTTCCTGTGAGATTCTCGTCCAGCACCATACTCAATGATCAATCTCAAGTCTCAGAAAGAGGTAAGACAATGCAAATATTCTCTCGTCCAACTTACGATCGGATTGCCAAATATGTTCTTTCTCAGGACGAATTAGTGAGGATTGATATCCTCAAAGCATTTACAGGAATTAGCTCTTTATCTTCGGCAATCCAGCTAGATGAACATTACAACCCTTTTGACCCTCTTCATAACCTCAGAAAGCTAATTAACGCTTCTTCTTCGAAAACTCTTTTCGAGACCATAAGAAATTCAACAACTGTTGAAATTTCTTTAGACGGGAAAAAAAACAAGCAAGCCGCTGAAATGTTAAAAGGATTAAGCGGTCTATACAGCGACCTTGCTCATGCTTTTCCGAATCATAGACATCGATCAAGTGTTGATTTTCTCTGCGAAACAGACTTTGGGTACATCACAATTGAGTTCCAGGTTGCCAAACAAGATCACTGGGACAAAAGAGCTCTTGCTTACATTTCCAGTATTTATGGAAATCAGTTAAGGCCAAAGCAGGATTACGATCAAATTCAGGATGTTATAGGCATAAATCTTTTAGGGGAAGGATCTATCCCCTACTGGAAAGATGGAAACTTTATCAGGGACTATATTCTTGTAGACCAAAGAAGCTCTAAGAATAAAATCCCTTCCCTTAGGCTAGTTCAATACTCCCTCGGAGATGTGGATTTAAACCATCCGGATCTACAGGAAAATGATAAACTGAAGCAATGGATTGAGTTTTTCAAATCAGCACATGAAAAACAATCTACTCCGCCTTCAGTCGATGAATCTGTGAAGAAAGCTTATGAGATGATTAGGGTTGATACCCTAAAAGCTCAACATCCAGAACTTCTGAAGGCTTCAGATGATTTTTTTTCCACTCTAACGGAGCATGATAAAGCCGTTGAGGAAAAGGGAGTGGAAAGAGTTGCAAAAAACTTTTTAAAAGATGGAATGAGTTTAGAAGCTGTTGCTCGCAACACCGGTCTTTCTCTAGAACAGCTAAAAAAGTTATCTAACTGAATTTAGAAACAAATCACCAACATTTTGCAAAATGTTTTCTCGATACCCCTCTAACATACCCTTTAAATCGCTTCTATTGAGGCTACAGAGGCAAAACACCCCCTGACCATGTTCTCAGGTGGACGGACAAAAAAACTTGCTGGTGAGCATTTAAACCGCTATTTTTTGAAAAGGGCTTTTTTTGGCCTAAAAACATCCATTTTTACCCCTATTTTGAAAATTGGACTCTCCCTCACAATCAGACATAGCGTTTAAATCGCTTCTATTGAGGCTACAGAGGAAAACCCCCACCCCCTACCACCAACTCCATAGGCGACCCTAAAATTGATGCCTCTACGGTCTTTAAAACGAGACTTTTTGTTTTTCATCCAAAACCGGATCAAATTTAACCGCTTTTTTCTGCTCTCCAACCCAAAGTTGTTTTTGTTCCGATCTTTGGTTGTGAGTTAACCCCCAGTTGACCCCTCACCATTCCCTTGCCGAGAAACGAAGGGGGGTTTAAGGGGGGAAGACCCTCTTCCCCCCTCCTCAAAACACCTTGCGAAGCAAGACCGTGTAGCCTAGAGGGGGTAGCAAAGACCGAAGGTCTACGCGAGGGGCGAAAGCCCCTTAGAATTTAAAAACTCAAAAACGTAGTTTTTTCCGTTTAGGGTAAAAGTTATCCACAGAAAATCGTCACTCCGTGTCGAATCTTTTTTGTTTGTTTTTTAAACCTTTAAAGGTTTTAAGTATTTTAGGCGCCCGGAGACCCGCATGGATAATCATGTTCATACCTCTATCTATGACATTTACACTGTTAACTATGACATTTACACTGTTAACTATGACATTTACACTGTTAACTATGACAAGTCATAATTGACATTCTGTTGATATTTTTAACTATGACTTGTCATAGTTAATTTCTGTTGGTATGTTTATGCAGCTTTAACCCTCAATTAGGATTGCTCCGTGTCTATAGAAAAAACAGACGAAATCGTTGTTCAAAGTAACAGATTAATTGAAGCCCATTACCGTTTAGGCTTGCAAGAAAAAAGGCTTATCCTTTGGCTCATTAAGGAAATTGGAAGAAACGATACTGATTTTAAAAAATACGAACTTAAAATTTCTGACTTTGCCGAGATGATGGGACTTTGTCCAGATACCCAGTACAAGGAAATGAAAAGGGTAACCAAAGCTTTGATTACCAGGCCAATTGAAGTCGAAAATCCAGAGACAAAGGCAACAATGCAAATGGCATGGCTTTGTTTTGCGCATTGGGAGCCAAAAAAAGGAATGTGCCATTTAGAGTTTCACCCAAAACTTAAACCTTACCTTCTAGGGCTTAAAGGTCATTTTACAGAGATTGGATTCTCTGAGTTTTTAGGATTGAAAAGTATTTATTCTGTAAGAATGTTTGAAATTTTAATCCAATATGAATCCATAGGAAAAAGGACTATATCAATTGAAAATTTACGATCATGGTGTGGGTTATCTCCTGATGAATACCCTTTTTATGCTGATGTTAAAAGACGCATCATTGATCGGGCAAAAATGGAAATCAACACCAAGACCGGATACGAAATTGATTACAGAGAAATCAAAGAATCTCGTAAAGTAATTGAACTTGAATGGACCATCAAAAAGAAAACACATTTTGAAAAATCTCAGGAAGAAAAATCCCGTATAATCCAGAAAGAGCTACGATCTGGGAACGCAATCATCCAACAACTCTTGGAATACGGATTTACCCTTCCTCACTCAAGAAAGATTGTCAAAGACAACGATCATGAAACCCTTGTCAACGCTATAAAATCCGTTGATATCCAGGTAGAAAGAGGAAGGGCAAAAAACCCTAAAGCTATGCTCGTTAAAGCCATACAAGAGAAATGGCATCCTGAAAAATTCGTAGACAGAAAACCTAAGGCTTCTTAGGTTTTTTGACAATCAAAAAGCCATATTTCGTCTCTGAAAACGTCAGGATTACTTCTTTTTAGCTGCTTTTTTAGGGGCTGCTTCCGCCTTTTTTGGGGCTTTATCAGGGTTGATAGCCTCTTTCAGCTCTTTTCCAGCTTTAAACACCAATCTTTTGGAAGCGGCTATTTCGATAGGCTCACCAGTCCTTGGGTTTCTTCCCGTTGATGCCGCTTTATCTTGAACAGAGAACGTTCCAAACCTTATCAGACGAACTATTTTACCGTCCTTCAAACTTTCTCTTATGCAGGCAAGAACAGCGTCTAAAGCTTTCTTAGCGTTATCTTGATTCGTTGGAATTTCCTTAGCGATATGTTTAATTATCTCA
>RGYU01000075.1 GCA_010031885.1 Chlamydiota bacterium
TTTTCTTGGTTCCTTTAAAAAAACTACTTTCCTGCAAATTGACCCAAAAGATCATATCCACATTTTCCACATTTAATTCCATTTTATAGCATTCACTCCACTCTGCAGGGACAATTTCAGATATGGACGTTTGAGGGTCTAATTTACCCGCTTCGATTCCTTTCTTAAGGGCGTAATTCAAGATAGCGGGCATCGCTTCAGAAAAAAGGTAATTTCTTGCCTCTTCAGAGCGATCCTGGTTTTTTAAGGCCCATTCATATGCATCTTCATTTTGAACCGGTTCGGAATCATAGTTTAATTTTGATTGGAGTTCTCGCAGAGCATTTTCTCCCAGCCGATCGACCTCTTGGATCAAGGCGCATTGATATTGAGCCTGTGAAACACTAAATTTTGACGGAAGTGGGAGCCACAAGGGGATGCCTAAAAATTTTATTTGACTCTCATATAACTCTTTTCCATTTTGCTCGTAGAGCTGGCTGATTGTCTCTTTGCGATTTTTTAGGTTTAAACATCTTGACTCCCTCTCCTTTTCATAAAAAGCCAGGTAGGCTGTTGCTAAGGTGACTAGCGCCGAGGCGCCAATTATCTGGTATTTGCGGTTTTGTGGAATCTGTGGTAAGTCTACAAAAAAAGTTACGACAGAAAAGCCTACACTTAAAACAGTCAAAATTGTTCCTAGCGCCTGGTAAGCTACTTGCTGAATGCGCAAATTGAGAAGTTCTAGGTCGATCTTTTTGATCTCCTGATCCAAGTGAACGGGAGTAGCGTCATCCTGTTGACTGAGCGCACAAGAAGGAAATAGTGAGACAGCTGGTGTCATGGTTACCCTTTAGTCAAAGCGTTTGAGAGTGGGACCATTTTAGAAGAGTATTTAGTAAAAAAAAAGAAAAAATATTATTTGATATGGATAACTTTCACTAAAATATGTCTTAACAAAGACTCTAGACCGTTAAGTCGCGTTAAAGATAGGGTAGTAAAAAGATCTAGCTTTTCAAAAATAGTAATTCTCTCTTCAAGAGCATGTTGAATACTCATACCGTCAAAAAGAAAATGGGCGAATGCTCCGAGTCCCTTAGAGATAAGGGCATCGGAATCAATGAAAATTTTTAATAAACCCGCTTCTAACTCGACCGCGCAATAGAGTAAGCTTTGACATCCAAGCACACGGTTTTGCTGTGTCCTTAAGTGAGGGGGAAAGGGGGGAAGACTTTTACCAAATTCGATGATCCTGTCATAAAACTGATCCTGGTCAAGACCTTTCAGGGCTTGTGCTAAACAATCTTCGCGCTCGCGTACTCTCATGCCCCATAGTATACCGTTGATGAACCTTTTGCTGCCAGAAAAAGGGTGTTGAAAAAATGATTAAGCATCGGGATTTAGGAAGTTGTTTTCCCCCTGAAGGAATCCGAAAAAAGATCGAATCCATGAAAACAATTGTATATTTTCCCAAAACGACATAAACTTCATCGAGAAAATTGAGGAGATATGTCCGGAAAAGAGGAATTTATCGAGATTGAGGGTAAGATCATTGATGTTCTACCTAATGCCACATTCAAAGTTAAAGTTGATGGTTACGAAGACATGTATGTTACAGCAACACCATCGGGGAAAATTCGACTGAGAAATATCCGTTTAACTAGGGGTGACCAAGTCAAACTCGAGATGAGCCCCTACGACATGAACCGTGCTCGGATCACATACCGCATCAGATAAAGGAAAGTTCTAAGAGTCAAAATATTGACTTGCGTTTATAACAAAAAGTCAATATGCTCTTAAGCATTCATTTTTTTGAGTATCGCCCGGGTAGCTTAGTGGTATAGCACACGCATGGTAAGCGTGAGGTCGAAGGTTCGATTCCTTTCCCGGGCAAACAAAACAAAAAAACAAATATCGCCTCGACATAACCTCGAAGGAGTGACAAATGGCAAAAGAGAGTTTTCAGCGTACGAAACCTCACGTAAACATCGGTACCATCGGACACGTTGACCATGGTAAAACAACATTAACAGCTGCCATCACAAAAAATCAGGCAGAAAAGAAACTCGCGCAATTTAAAGCTTATGATCAAATCGACAAAGCTCCTGAGGAAAAAGCGCGTGGTATCACCATCAACGCAACACACGTTGAATACGAGACAACAACACGTCATTATGCTCACGTTGACTGCCCTGGTCACGCTGACTACGTCAAGAACATGATCACGGGTGCTGCTCAAATGGACGGGGCAATCCTCGTTGTTGCTGCAACTGACGGTCCGATGCCACAAACACGTGAACACATTCTCTTGGCTCGCCAAGTAGGTGTTCCAGCTATCGTTGTTTTCTTGAATAAAGTTGACATGATGGAAGGTGATGAAGAGTTGATTGATCTCGTGGAATATGAGATCACAGAGCTTCTTGAAAAATACGGTTACAAAAACTGCCCTATCGTTCGTGGTTCAGGTCTTAGAGCTCTCGAAGGGGATGCAAAGTATGTGGCAGCGATCGACAAATTGATGGAAGCGGTCGATACGCACATCCAAACTCCTGCTCGCGAAATCGATAAGCCTTTCCTTCTACCAATCGAAGACGTTTTCTCCATCTCCGGACGCGGTACTGTTGTAACAGGTCGTTGCGAGCGTGGACAAGTGCGTGTTGGCGAAGAGATGGAAATCATCGGCTACGGTATCACCAAGAAGACCACCGTTACAGGTGTTGAGATGTTCCAAAAGACTCTTGACTATGCTGAATCTGGCGAAAACGTAGGACTTCTCCTTCGTGGTATCGAGAAGAAAGACGTGCAACGTGGTCAAGTTGTTGCTAAACCTGGCACAATTAAACCGCATACAAAGTTTACTGCACAGCTTTACGTTCTCACTAAAGAAGAGGGTGGAAGACATAAGCCTTTCTTCGAGGGATATAGACCACAGGTTTACATCCGTACAGCGGACATCACAGCGACTGTCCACTTAATGGATGGAAAAGAAATGGTTATGCCAGGTGATAACTGCAACCTCACTATCGAGCTGCTCGCAAGCATGCCGCTCGAAAAAGGTATGAGATTTGCTCTCCGTGAAGGCGGACGCACAATCGGTGCCGGAACAGTTGTAGATATTCTTGCATAATGCTATTTTAGGGAGGTTACCATGCCTCCCTAAAAATTATTTGGGTGCTTAGCTCAGCTGGTAGAGCGTCGGTCTCCAAAACCGCAGGTCGGGGGTTCGATCCCCTCAGCACTCGTTATCTTCAAAAGAAGGTTTAACATGACATCTAAAACTGTCCAATTTCCTACAGCAAGCAACATTAAAAAGAGTAATTCCATGCTTGGTGAATTCAAGTCAGAAATGCGTAAGTTGACATGGCCCGCTAGAGACGAGGTCATCCGTGGGACAAAGGCTGTTTTAGCATCACTTTTTGTTTTTGGTTTGGGTATCTATGTGGTGGATCTTGCGATCCGTGGCGCTTTGAACCTTATCCAAACAGCTGTGAATGTCTTATTTCGATAGTTAGGTACGTTCATGCATCATTGGTACGTTGTACAGGTTATTTCTGGTCTTGAGAAAAAAGTAAAAAAATCCATTGAAGAAGGACGCCCGCAGGCCGGCATGGAAACTGCTGTTGCTCAAGTGGTTTTGCCAACAGAGAACGTTTCTGAAGTCAAAAAAGGTCAGCAACGGATCGTCGAACGAAAGGTTTGGCCCGGATATGTAATAATTCAGATGGAAATAAACGACGACTCTTGGCAATATATTAAAAGCTTTGATGGAGTCATCGGATTTCTTGGGGGCGAAAAGCCCGTCCCACTCACAAACTCAGAGGTTCAAACGATCCTTTCTGAGCTTGAGAATAAGCAAGGTGGTCTTGTTCACCGTCACGATATCCGTGCGGGTGACAAGGTTAAAATTGTAGATGGGGTCTTTGAGACTTTTACTGGTACTGTCGTCGATTCAGA
>RGYU01000076.1 GCA_010031885.1 Chlamydiota bacterium
AAGAGGGAATTGTTCTCTCACTTGCAATTTTTTTAATTATTGGGATCACCTTTTTTCAATACAAAAAAACGACGCGCGCGTTAGAATTGCTTAAAAAGATTGCTTCGCCTGGCGTGTTTGTTATTCGAGACGATCGAGAGATTCGGATTGCTGCTCGCGAGGTAGTGCCTGGGGACTTGCTTGTTTTAAAAGAAGGAGACCGCGTGGCCGCTGATGCAACGCTGATTGAGTCTGCCGCCTTGTTTGTTGATGAATCACTTTTAACAGGTGAGTCATTTTCAATAAATAAATCTGTTGATAAAGGTCCGCACGTGTTTTTAGGTACGCTTGTACTAGCTGGCAGGGGGGTTGCTCGGGTAGACAAAACTGGACCGCGAACACAGCTGGGACAGATTGGTGCTTCTTTAGCGTTGGTTGAAAGCAGAGACACGCGTCTTCAGCAGGAGATGCGAGGGGTTATTCGTTTGTTTTTTATCGCATCAATCTTTATTTGCCTTCTCGTTGTTGTGCTGTTTTATTTAAGATCTGGACAATTAATTGAATCGGTGCTAACGGGGCTTTCGTCTTCAATGGCCATTTTGCCCGAAGAGTTTCCTGTTGTACTCTCGGTTTTTTTAGCAATCGGTTCTTGGCGTTTAACAAAAAACAATGTGTTAACCCGGTACGCCGCAACTATTGAGTCGCTGGGCGCCGCAACAGTTTTGTGTACGGATAAAACAGGAACGTTAACACAAAACAGAATGCAGGTTGCTGCGCTCTATAATGGTAGCGACTTATTGTATCGCGCTGATTTTATAAAAAAATTCACCTCGTTTGATGAACTGGTGTTGACCGCCTGGGGTGCTAGCGCTGTTAAACCCACAGATCCCATGGAGTTGGCCATTGGGACAATGCAACAAGATTGGGGTGCAGATACTACTGGGTTTGTAGATCTAATTAAAGAATATCCTCTCTCGGAGGGATTGTTGGTGATGACCCAGGTATGGAAAAACACAAATGGAAACAATCACTTTGTGGCAGCCAAGGGTGCTCCGGAAGCAATCTTAAAACTGTGTCGCCTGTCAACCGAAGAAATCAAAAACCACCTTGCTATTACTAATCAATTAGCCTCTCAGGGCTATCGCGTATTGGGAGTGGCAAAAGCAGCTGCGGTTGCTGGGCAATTACCTGCAGCACAAGACTCTTTTTTGTTTCACTTCTTGGGTCTAATCGCATTTGAAGATCCTATTCGTCCAGAGGTTCCTCGTGCCATTCAAGAATGTGTGACGGCAGGAATAAAAATTATT
This sequence comes from Chlamydiota bacterium, assembly GCA_010031885.1. Lineage (GTDB taxonomy): Bacteria > Chlamydiota > Chlamydiia > Chlamydiales > RGXB01 > RGXB01. The sequence continues at coordinate 1,287 of RGYU01000076.1, forward strand.
ATGATCACGGGCGATCATCCGGAAACTGCAATGTCTATTGCAAAACAAATTGGGCTTAATAACCCCTCCCGTGTTATTACCGGAGACGCGCTGGAAAGGCTTTCCCCCGAGGGCCGTTCCGAGGCGTTAATTTCTTGTTCGGTGTTTGCGCGTATTCGGCCACAACAAAAATTGCTACTGGTTGAATCGTTGCAGCAAGTAAACGAAGTAGTTGCCATGACGGGGGATGGTGTAAACGATGCGCCTGCATTAAAAAAAGCGGATATCGGAATTGCAATGGGGTTAAGGGGAACCGATGTTGCGAGAGAGGCGGCAGGCCTTGTTTTACTTGATGATAACTTTACATCAATAGTGGCAGCCATTCGCTCGGGTCGTAGAATTTATGATAATCTTCAAAAGGCAATGTCTTACATCGTTGCAATTCACATCCCAATAATTGGTCTTGTTTTAATTCCGGGTTTGTGGAAATCATTTCCATTGTTTTTGTTACCGATACATATTGTTTTTTTAGAGTTGGTGATAGATCCCATTTGTTCTATTGCCTTTGAGTCTGCGGCTGAAGAAAAAAATGTGATGCGCCGCCCCCCTCGCTTATTTAAACAACGCTTTTTTATTTGGAAAAATTTTTGGACTAGTTGTGTTGGTGGTGCAGGGGTTTTATTAATGGTTATTGGTGTATTTGTGCACGAAGTCAACAACTTTCAATCCCCGGATTCGGCGCGGACTGTTGCATTTTCTTCCCTCTTCTTGGGTAACCTTTTATTAATCTTTTCTTTTTTATCTCAATCAAGTCCGTTTTGGATTGTATTAAAAAAGAGAAACCCCGCTGCACTTATTATAATAGGTGTTGCTCTTTTGTTTTTAGCGCTGGCTATTTTTTTTCCCCCTCTTCGCTCCCTTTTTCATTTTGAAAACCCGGGAATACAACAATTTCTTCCTCTTGTTTGGGCGGGCACGGGCTTATTGCTTTTTCTAGAGCTGTTGAAGCTAATAAAAAAGCGAGGCTAGATGGTTAAATCCTGCCTCGCTCGCAAATAACCACAGTGTAGTGTCTTTTACAACGGTTATTCTGTAGCATTCTGTTCGCCTGGGTCATCGTCTTGGTCAGGCTCAGCCTTTTTTGACTGGCAACCGGTCAATCAGTTTACGGTCTTTTAAACCGATATATCTGATTTTTTTCTGACCGACCTATTTCCGAAGCGTCATGACACAAACATACAGGCATTGGTGGTGGCATTTATATGATTAACGACATTTGCTTTATGATTTTAATAAGCCATTTTATTTGCTAGAATATGTGTGTGGATATCGGATATAAATCGATGTTGGGGCCCGATGGGCTTCCTAAACTGATTCCCGGAATAAAGATTGATCGTTCACTGGCTAACAACGATGTTTCTATTCCACACAAACAAGCCCACGCAAAACCCGCTTGTGTTGTTGTTTTATCTTCGGATGGTGGTGCCTTAGCGGATAAACTAAGCTGGGGATTTGTTGCAGATTTTATGCTCAACAACCCTGAACAACAAAAAAAATATTTCAATCAACTCTTTAATGCACGCGCCGAAAAGATAGTAGACAATAGCTCTATGTGGAGTCCTTATATTACACACCGCTGTTTGTTGGTTGCGTCGGGCATTTATGAACACCAACGGGTTTCTTATAGCTCAAAAAAAATTCCACACTACATTAGTTTCAACAACGGAGACCCCTTATTAATTCCTTCGCTCTATAATCCCAAAACACGCTCTTTTGCGCTCATCACAAGAGCCGCTAATGAATTGTTTAAAGAAATTCATAATGCCGGTCCTAATAAACACCGGATGCCCCTCTTGCTTCCATACAAATTAGCTGCGTCGTGGATTAATCAAAATCTTACAAGTGCTGATATAAAAGATTTTTTAAACTATGAATTAGATAGCGCTCTTTTATCTCACCATACCGTTTATTCACTTCGGTCCTCTTCGCCACGACCCGATGGAAAACCCGCAGACACTTTTTTTAATTGGGCTATTTCAAGAGAGGATCAAGACCAACTTTCCTTGTTCTAGACTTACAACAATCCTTTTCGTCTGAACCACGAAATCATTAAAAGCGGGATAATAATCATTATTGCAATGGTTATAAAAAATCCGTTTTGGTTTTCTGCAAGAGGGATTATTTTAAAATTCATTCCGAAAATTCCCCCGATAACGGTGGCTGGAGCCAAAAGACTTGTTACGACTGCCATTATCTTCATTGCCTCGTTCATTTTTAAATTCACATTGCTCAGGTAGAGGTCTTGAATAGTCATTATTACATCTCGGTAGTTGTCA
>RGYU01000077.1 GCA_010031885.1 Chlamydiota bacterium
GGATCAAAACGCCATTTCATATCTGGATTTCTCCGCAGCGTTCCAGTTCCACTACAAGGGGCATCTACAAGCACCCAATCCATGGTGTTTTTCAATCCCTTCTTTTTTGTGTCATCATATTGAAGTATTTGTGCGTTTTGAATTCCTGCTCTTTTTAGCCGTTTTTTGGCTTCTATAAGAGCTGACTGTCTAATATCATGTAAGTAGATCTGTCCCGTGCCGTTTAAGCGATTTGCAAAAGCCAGTGTTTTGCCCCCAGATCCACTACAAAAGTCTAAAACCTGTTGTCCTGGCTGTGCTTCCACTAAAAAAGCCAACAACTGACTTCCTTCATCTTGCATTTCAAATAATCCCTCTTTAAACTGTTCCATTCCAAAAAAGTTTTCTCTTTTTTTAAACACAATTCCAAGGGGAGAATTGGTGCATGGATAGACTTCGTATTCCCGTTCCCAATCAGTTAATAGAGTTTGACGATCTGTTTTTAAAGGGTTAATCCGGATGGTTGTAGGCGCTTGTGTATTGCTGATTAGACAGAACTCTTTTACCTTATCTTCTCCAAGGCCCGATTTAATCAGCTCGTATAGCCCTTTAGGAAAGCTGACCCCGACATGAGGAGGCAGTGCTGGATTTTCATGAGCTGTAGTCGTATCTAACTTTTGAAAGATCTCGTATCTGTGCTCCCATGAACGGTCTTTTCCAGAAAGATAGTCTATCAGGCCCAGCCATCTAAACATTGTATAAATGGTTTCTGCTAAAAAACGTCGATCGTGTGAGCCAATCGATTTGTTTGATTTAAGGTAATTTCGTATGAATAAATCCAAGGGAAGGCCTTGTGTTGAAAATCCCTTTAATAATTTCATAAGATGAAAATCTCTAAAGTATTTGCTCATACATTCCGTTTTTTAGTAAAATTTTTTTCCAGAGAGCCCAGCCTGTTTTCAAAACAGCTTGTTTTTTTGTTTAAAGTCTCTGGTTGAATCAAAGGAATTCTACCAAAATATACAATAGAAACAAAGGCGCAACTTGTAATCTTATTTATTTATGAAAAAGGTACACCTTGGGCTAAGGATTTTTACCAAATATTATTTCTACAGGATTCATTAGAAGCGAGGGTTGAGTCTATTTTCTAATGGATAATGGATAGCTGCAGCTTGATTTGATCAATCTTTTTTTACTTAGAATCTAATTGTAAGTGATTTTTAGAACATCATCCTATATATAAAGTGTTTATGTTGTGAGCTAATAGGAGGTGTGTATGGAAGCTGTATTTTCTTTTTTAGGTCGATTGTGCATAAGTGCAATTTTTATTTTTAGTGGGCTTCAGGATCTGTTAAATTGGAATGCGCATGAAGAGTACGTCGTCCAGTCTCTTACAAATTCCTTGAGTGCTGAGGGGCTCTATTTTTGGATCATCCCTGTTATTGATTTCGTGTTATCAAATATGACTATTTTTTTTGCCGCCGCGTTTTTTTTGAAACTCTGTGGAGGAGTTTTTGTCTTATTTAATTGGAATCCCCGTTTGGGCAGTGTTATGTTGCTCCTGTTTTTGATTCCTGTTACTCTACTTATTCATGATTTTTGGAATAAACCTGATGCCTCTAAAGCGATAGAGATGATTATGTTTTCGAAAAATCTAGGGTTAGTTGGAGGTTTATTTTTGCTATTATCTCAGGGTAGCTCTTCTAAAAATAAGGAATCTTCAGTAGAGAAAGAAACGACATAATTTTTTAAATAGATTCATTGCGTGTGATCAAGCAGATTTTGTTTTTTTTGCTCAGTCTCTGTTTTGTTGCCTTTGGGCATCCTGCTTGGATGCCCTATTTAGGTCCCTTCGCAGCAGCTCTTGGGTATGGTTTGTTCTGGAGATCTTTAGATAGTATCTCATTTTTTAAGAACCGGTTTTGGGCCGCCACAGGTTGGTTTTTTATCGTACAGCTGATTCAAATGTCCTGGCTGCCCTCTGTAAAATATCAGGGATTCTATATTGTTTGGGTTTACCTTCTCTTAGCTTTTGGGTTAGGGCTTCAATTTGGTTGGATTAGTCGGTTTGTATTTTTGCGTCGGCCCCTATCTATTGGTTCAGTTGTAGCGATCGGGGCTTTTGCAACTCTTAATGAGTGGTTTAGGCTATTTTTTCTTTGTGGTTTTACGTTTAATTTCTCAGGGATGGCTCTTGCTTGTTATGTTCCTTCTATGCAGCTAGCCTCTATTTTTGGGATCCTGGGGTTGTCTTATTTCGTCTTTTGTACAAATGCACTTTTTTTGCAACTTTGTAGAAATCGTTTTCGTTCAGGAATCGGTGTTTGGTTATCTATGGCTCTTTTTCCTTACTGTTTTGGTTTTTTTAATCTATTTGTGGGGTTGAATCAGGCATCTCCTGCCAGCTTCTTAAATGTTCTTTTGATTCAGCCAGGCCTATCTGTTTCTCAGAAAATCCCCATGAAGCGATTTTTAGCTGACTTTATCCCTTTAGATACTCAATGGAAAGACTTGTTTTTACTTGTTTGTCCTTATCGGGCAAACGATCTTGATTGGATCATATTTCCAGAATCTGTTGTTTGTTCAAGCGTGGATGATTGTATCTATCCCTTACGGAAAGTTCTTCTGGATTTGAGTTCCTTAGGGATTAATTTAGAGGGTGGGCTGCCTCCTTTAATTACCCCTTACGCTGAAGAGAGAAATGGGGTTTGCTTTGTCTCTAACGCCTTTTGGTGTCAGGTTTTATCAAATCATTTAGGGTCCAGGGTTGTTGCGGGTTTTGATCAAAGAGATAAGGTTTCAAATAAGTGGTATAATGCAGCGTTTTATTTTTCACCTTATTCGAAAGAAATAAAGAGGTATGAAAAGCAGATTTTATTGCCTATTGCCGAATCACGGCCCCCGGGATACTTAAAAAATCTGGCTAAGAAGTACGGTCTGACAGAATTTTTCACTCCAGGATCTTCTCCATTATTATTTGGTGAAGAGGTTCAAGCAGGAGTTTCTATTTGTATAGAAGAGACCTTTCCTAGGATTATGAGAAGTGCTCGTATCAAAGGTGCTAAATTTTTTATTAATTTAACTAATGATGGTTGGTATCCGAATACAAATTTGCCTTTACAACATTTTTCTCACAGCAGGCTTCGCGCGGTGGAAAATGGTATTTCTTTGCTTCGCGCATGTAATACAGGCTTGACATGTATTGTGGATTCTAAAGGGCGTCTTCTTGCGGGGTTGCCTCCTGAATCTTGGAAACATCCGCCGGAGCGTGGGGCTTTATTTCAAAGGATTCAAATCGGGGTAGAAACTACTTTGTATTCGTATTGGGGGGATATAGGGGTTCTTATGGTTTGTTTTGGAGGCCTTGTGCTCTTTGGTATAAAGCAGAGACTCTTTCGATCGTATACAAGAAGCCTTGCTTAATTTTTTAGATTTTTCTTTTTTTTCTTCATTAACCACAATCAACTAAAAAATGGGTTGGGGTCGGTAGTTAGATTTTTTATCAATCACTTAAATAGAATAATTTTTTTTAA
>RGYU01000078.1 GCA_010031885.1 Chlamydiota bacterium
TTGTGTTGTTTGCAAAGATCTTTTATTGAAACGGAAGGGGGAAGCAACTTTAGCTGCGATTGGGGTAAAAGAAGTTGGAGTTCATAGGGAAAAACAGCCATAGCAATCTCTTGATAAAGTTTAGGTAAATGGATTAAAAGTTCTTTGAGCGCCTGATCAGACCCTTGCATCTCAAGTTGAATCTCCATTTTTGCAGTATCAAAATAGCGGACTTCGAAGGCGACAGCCTCGGTTAATTTTTTTAAATTGAGCACAACAGAAAATTGGGTAGACTCAAATCCTTCTCTTTTCAAACAATTCAACTTAGTTTGCAAAATCTCTTTCGTGCAGTTACAAAAAAAATCTATTTCATGAGTATGATTAGAGGTTTGGTGTGGTGCCTCATGAAGTGTTTGAAATGGGCTGAGGTGATGAATATAAGGTCCGGTAAGGGGAGCATCTTCGTCTAAAGAAAAGGATTTAGCTAACTTTTTTTCTTCACTTTTTTTTTGTAAAATTGGCTCGACTTTCGTAATACGCATAGTTGCTGCTTTCTTAAGAGTGTGTAGAATTAGCTTGCATCGAGATATTCTTTTCATGCAGCTGACGAAGACGCGAAAGGATGTATTCACCCTCAACACTATCGATCAATAAAAAGCTTTGTAGATCTTCTTCATAGGCAAAAACATCGCCTGTACCTACGTCAAAATACCACCCCCAAAGCCGAATGAGCCCTTTTTCAAGTTTTTCTTGAATGATAGGGAAAGTTTTAAGATGCTCAATTTGTTTTAAAATATTTTCCTTTGCTAGTCGCTCTACCGATTCACATTCTTTTGCCTCTTTCCCAAATGAAAGCCAGTATTTTAAACCGTCAGGGAGTTTATCGATCCCTTCCATAACCGCATGCATGGCACCACAATTACTATGACCACATACAATAATATTTTCGATGGGCAACTGGGAGACAGCGAATTCAATGCTGGCACGCTCGCTCGACAAAATATTGTGGGGCGGTACGATATTTCCGGCATTGCGTACTACGAAGAGGTGGCCTGGGTGAGTGGAGGTAAAAAGATTGGGTACGACACGACTATCAGAACACGTGATAAAAAGAGAGTCAGGCTTTTGCCCCATGGCAAGGTGACTAAAACGGTCTCTGTATTCGCTTAGGTGTAGCTTTCTAAAATCTAGAATTCCCTGTACAAGCTTTAACATATTCTGACCGCTTTTTAGTTATAAGAAATATAGCATTCTAGGTTTTTCACGAATAGTGGAGTTTTTAACCTTTTGGACAGATCCGAATTATTTTAAAAAAAGGGAGGGTCTAGCTTTAAAAACAAAAGAGGTGATTGTGTTCTTTAAGGCAAAAATAAGAACGTAAGTTTTAAAATACCGATTTTAGTTTTTGCCCTGCTGCTTTTGTACTTGGCTCAAACGTCGGCGTCGATCTTCTTTTGTTTCATCCAAAAGGAGCGGTTTTTTTACGTTTATTTCAAATTGCGGAAGATTATTTTTTAGTTGTTGCTCCAACGTCTGTAAGTTATTTGAAAAGATTTTTTGTCCGTCTGGATTGGAAAAAATTTGGATGTTAAATGCATGCGGTGCCGTATCAAAATGTTCTATATCAATATGGGCCCCATGGAGCGAGGTATTGGGTATGTTTAACACGATTGAGGTGGTTGTCTTCCCTTGAAATTGCATAACAGTCATCACACCAACCAATTTTTGAAAAAGCTCATAAAAATGGGGAGGGAACTGGGCATAAGCCGGTGCGGGTGTTAAGGGTGAAGAGGGTGTAGTTTCACCAACCTGGGTAAGTAGGGGAGTAGCTAATGTATCTACAGTTTGTTTTTCTAGTTCTTCCTGCTTGTTTAGCAAAGGGGGTGTAGGCTGTGGCAAAATTTTGGAAATATCACCCTCTTTATGAGCCTTATGCTTGTGCTGTGCATGGGGTAAGTGATACTCCAATTCAGCTTTCTCTTTTTGGCCTTTGGCGGAGGTCGATGGTTTTGGATGAGTATGAACAAGCCCTTCCATTTTTTCCTCAATCTTCTCAAGCTCTAGAAAAGGGTCTGTTTTTTCCTTTTGTTGTATTGGTTTTTGAAAATCTTCATTGGCAAAATCATTTTGATCTTGAGGTGCGATTTTTTGATTTGAAAAAAGTTGAATCTTATCTTGGTCTTTTGAGGGGTTAAAAGTGTCTGTGGAACCGGCTAAATCCAGATCCTCAGTAGGTTGAGATACCTGCTGATTAACTTGTCGTGTTGGGCCAAGGTTGATTTGTTTGGTTTGTTTGTCGGACATTAAACGGGAAAACAGGTCCGAATCGGTTTTTATGCTCTCGTTCTCCTCACCCTCTTCTTCGTCTGCTTGACGGAGGCGATTTTTCTGACCCCTTTCTTGGGATTCATCGCTATGCTCTACCCCCATGACCTTTTTAAATTTTTCGGGGCTAGGTGCATTTTTTCCAGATTCTAAGGGATCTTTTGGAGCTGGACCGAAAATATTTTGAGGGTTAGACATGATAATCTTTCAATTTTTTTAGACCATTTTTTTTGAATTAAAAGAAAAAAATTGAAAAATCAATAGAGATCTTAGCAAAAAGCTAAAAAAGTTGGCTATTTCCCACCAGGCTTGTACTTTCTAGCCACATGGATGGTTGTACCAATTTCATCAGTTTCTTTGACATCATAAGCCTCTTCAAGGCGTTTCATCTCGATTTCCCAGTCCTCTTTATGCAAGCGAATTTTTTCCACGTCTTGTCGCCGTTCCTCTAAAAGCCTGCGAGCTTTTTCCACATCTTCCTTAGCCTTTTTTACCTCTTTTTGTTGCTCTTGAACTTTAGCCTGCTCTTTTTTGAGTTTTTCCTCGACAACAACTTTAAGATAACGCTCTTTCAGCATGATCTGATCGCTGGTAGTCCCTTTCTCCATCTCATCCATCATCTGACGGATTTTGTCGATTTTGTGCTGTTTGATCAATTCAAGATCTTTGAGGTACTGTTGAAGTTTTTGTTGCTCTTTTTCGAGAAATTCTTTTTTTTCTTTAAGATTCTTTTCTGCCTCCTCAAGCCTTTTTTTCTTGATTTGGTCAATTTCTTCAAGTGGATACTTAGGTTTTTTCACCTAAAAAGGGCCCTTAGTTGCTGAAGAGTTTCTTCATAAGTTGATTTTTCTGTGACACCTTGCTTTAAAAAGCGTTGGACACGGTCAATATACTTGATTGCATAATCTGCTGCTTTATCGGATCCGGGTTTGTATTCTCCGATACGGATTAGAAGTTCATTTTTTTTATAGTTGGCTAAAACTTCACGGATTTTTCCAATAAGCTCCATTTGCTCTTTTGAACATACATGGCTCAAAATCCGGCTTGCAGAGGATAAGACATCGATAGCTGGATAATGGTATTGCC
>RGYU01000079.1 GCA_010031885.1 Chlamydiota bacterium
ACAATTATAGAAAGCTCCTTGAAGACAAAAACTACAGATTAATTGACCGTGATTTACGGAAAAGAAACCGTTGGGCAGCTTTTGAAAAGGTCGCTCTGACGAACAATCCTATCACCCGCTCCCCTCACCAATAGCACACACTCACCTTTGTCGTTGGGATAAAATTTAAGTAGCCCAATTTTTGTTTTATCCCAACAAGGCTTCTACGAGAAAATCTATAGAAAATCAAGATCCTTAAAAGTGCGATCACTCATACAGAGGTGTCAGCTTCTGAAACCAACGTTTAAAAAAGCTAATCATGATGATCTTGGAATCTTAAAATTATCTTATAAATGTTCTGAGTAGGAATTAGATCATAAAAATAAAATTGCTAAACAACTATAAAAAAAGAGGGGGTCTACAAAATTGCTTTGGTCCTCTTATATTAGAAATAGAAACAAAGCACGCCGTTTTCCATAGTACCACTAATGATTGACAGGCTAAAAATTACAATTTATTATTAAGGATATTTAAAAAAGCCTAATCCTTAATGGCTAAAAAGTCAGATCTCTAAAAAATAATAAAAGGAATCTCATGTCAGTAAATACAGTCTCCCCTCACACTTTTGGTTTAGAAAATCAGTCTAATTCTAATTTCATTAAAAATAGTGACCGGATCGTTGAGTTCGCCCTCAAAGTGTTGAAGTCTCTGGCAAGATTTCTCTTCATATGGGGTTTTACCACAATCGCATCATTCATAATCTATGGTGGTCATCCCATCGCAACGTCAATCGGGTGTATTGTGGGTATTTGGAACGGGTTATGTTTTGCAAGTGATAATTACTGTAAAGAATAAGATTCATTCTCATAGTAAACTCATGGATTCCGCTAACTACCTTGAACCATTTTACGGATAACCCCGAGTATTGGGATCAGGAAGATAAAGATCTTTACCCGGGTTTACACTATACCCATAGCTGGACACATACTAGAGGCGAACAGATTCCTGAATGTTTGAAACACATAGAGGATCTTTACCAACAGCTTCTCAAAGCTAAATATCCCGACCAAAGACTACAACTTATAGCCAGGATCCATTGGTGGGGTTGCCATGCCTGCCCTTGTGAAAGGGGAAGCGCCGCTATTATGGAGGCCATTTGCCAAGGTTTGCTGGAAGGGTCTAATTTACCATTTAAACTAAATCCAGAAAAACCTGCCGACATATACGCCCTTACCGAACCCGATGAAAATCAATTTGTAAAAGATTATGTATCTTTACTTCAATCGACTGAGCTCGACTAAAACTGCGCTTCCATTGTCCTACTAGCTTCTATTTACATCTATCTATGGACAAAATACCCCATAATCTGTGTAAAGAGAAAAAAAGGATTTAAATGTCCGTAGGTCCTAAAGAATCGGGAGGATGGCCCGAAATTACTTCAAGTATCGAGCAAGCCATAGCTAATGCAACGACACTAGAGAACTTAAATCAAAGAATCCAATCTGTATTCCAAGGGTCCGTGTCCCGGAAAAAATGGAGATAGATGCCTCTATTTTAGAACGGCTGAACGCAATTGAAAAAAATGATCAGTACCCTATAAAAGCTATATTACTTGCAAATACTCTATTTGAAAAAGTTGTAGAACAAAACCCTCAAGAATGGTTGGATCTTGAGAAAAAGTTTCAGCTTTTAAAAGAAAAGTACCCAGAGGAATTTGAAGAAACTATTAAAGAATTAAAAGTGAAATATAAATTTGATTCAAATCCTTCAAGCGTTCAAGATTTGTTCCTGCATATATACCAATCAGACGGTGATCTAAGTATCCCAGTTATCCTTTCAGGTCTTCATAAAGATATTGACACTTTTTATGGTCTTTTTTTAAGAAATGTCTATAACCCTTTAGCTGAAAAAGCAAGAAAAAAAATAAGCAAAGATTCAGTAATTGGGCTTAGAGATAAGGCTCCTGAAATTCAGGCGATGTTTCTTAAAGGGAAATCTCAACAAATTGCATCGGTGAAAAAGCAATATTTAGAACAAGAAAGCTTTGAAAATATTTTTAAAGATTCCTGCAGGTGGCGATCAGATTTAGCGTATGAATGTCTTGAGGAACATAGCCCTTATTTAAGTATAAGAGCCTTTGGTCGTGTCCGTACGTCTAGGCTGGTATCAGGTTTCGAGGCATCCAAAGCACCAAAAGCGCTCATAGATAAATGTGAAAAACTTTTAAGTGACAGAACTGATGAGACAGAAAATTGGGCCTTTCCCGAATGGGCAAAACAACCACCTACTATGTATAATCCAAGAGAGCTTTGGCAAAGAACAATTTATGGACAAGTGGGTAGCGAACAGATTCCCCTCACTAGACTTAACCGTCTTGGGAGGGATCAAGAGCGTTTTAATCAAATGAGCATCCGTTTCCATCTGTTGGATCTGGCAAATTTTCAAGGTTTAAGACATCACCATAGTTGGACACATACAGATCATCAATATATAGATAAATGCATGACACACATTGAAACACTTTACAAAAATCTGCTGGACAAAGGAAAAACCCCTGAAGAAAAACTTAATCTGATAGCTAGGATTCATTGGTGGGGCTGTCAAGCCTGTCCCTGCGAAAGAGGCAGTGCTGCGATAATGGAGGCGATCTGCCAAGGTTTGCTTGAAGGTGCAGACCTACCCTATAGACTGAATCCAGAAAAACCAGCCGACATATACGCCCTCACCGAACCCGATGAAAAAACATTTGTAAAAGATTACGAACAGTTGCTTTTGGCAATACCCCCTAGGGAGTGACCGGGTGGCGAGAATGAGTTGAGTGTTTATCGTAACAACTAGTGAAAAAGGGGGGGCCACACAACCAATGAGGTTTAGGACTACAAAACCATCTACTGAATCGAATTAGACAAATGCAGCCATAATCTGAGATAACCCCTTGGGGAGAGACCGGGTGGCGAGAATGAGTTGAGTGTTTATTGCTAAGGCTAGTGTAAAAGGGGGGCCCCACACAGCCTATTAGCATTTAACTGCATCTAAGCGACGGCGATTCCTTTATCTTCGGATTTCACAGTAAACAAATGCAGCCATAATCTGAGATAACCCCTGGGGAGTGACCGGGTGGCGAGAATGAGTTAAGTGTTTATTGCGAAGGCTAGTGTAAAAGGGGGGCCCCACACAGCCT
>RGYU01000080.1 GCA_010031885.1 Chlamydiota bacterium
ATGCAATTATGGCTTTAAACACAGCACACGGGATTAATGATAATTTTTTTAATTTACTTCCAGAGCTAGATTTGAAGGAGTATGAGCCCCAATCCCGATTATTTGAGCGTCTTTTGATCGATTATATCCCTTTTATTGGGGATCTTTTCACAGATATCAAAATAGCACAACTTGAGCATTACCCTACTCAAAACTATTTTCATAAAAAGCAGGTAGAGGATTTGAGTTTATGCTGGAATGGCTATGCAGATATGCTTACCACGTTAGCGACCGGCCCTCTTTTATCTACTTTAAATCCAGCTGTTTTTACAGCGATTGGTGTTTATCAGATCGCCAAGAGTATCATCTTAATTTATAGAATATGCCAGGATCATGGCGATTCTAAAGTCTTAAATTGGTCTGGAATGAAGGTTTCTAGTTTTGTTTTGATAACAAGTGTTGCATTAAGTGTTCTCTTCACAGCACCCTGGATCAGGGATTTTATTCAAACAAAATCCATCCAATCCTTAGCCTTCGTTATGGGGGGGTATTCATTATCGCTCTTAGCCGGACAAACCTTGCATAAAATCCGTAAATCGATAGGTTTAAGATTATTGGATGCAGAATACAAGGAGTATATTTCTAAAAAATTAGATGCTTGGATGGAGACCCAACCCGTAGATGCCAAACAAGACGCAGAAAGTTTGAAGAGAGATTTGCTTGATAAAGCTAATGGTTACCGCTTTGACCTAAGCTTACTCTCTAGTAAAATTACCAGCTTGCCTGATATTTTGCATAATTGCCGTGAGTTACACATATCTCAGTGCCATAACCTCCGATCCTTAGCCCCGCTGCCTGAATGTTCTAAATTAGATTTAAATGACTGTCATGTTCTTGAAACTCTGCCTGGACTTTCAAAATGCATAAGGTTTGTATCCATAGATAATCCCATGCTGGAACGAGTGCCCGACCTTCAAAGCTGCAGACGGTTTTTTTGCCAAAATTGTCCTCAACTCCGATTCCTGCCCGATACAATTCCTAATTGCGAAAATTTTTGGTGTAGAGATACCGGAGTGAATCATTTACCCCGACTTCCTGCAGATTGCCGTATAGAGCATAATATTTTTGCGAATTATCATCGTTACCTTCCAAACGGGATTGTAGGGGATTTAAGGGGTATGGATGATGTTCACCATGGTAATCGCGATAGGCGTACAAAAGATGCTCTAAGATTGCTTTGGCAGACACGTTTGAATGCAGATCAAATCAACCGTCAATTTGAAGATTTTATTCATTACTTTGATGGTTTAGCTCATTCAGAAAAAAAAACTAAGGCGAATTTAGCTTTAAGAGCACCAAAAAGGGTTGAAGAGGTCTTTGGCCCGTTGCTCGACGATCAACAATTTAGCATTCATGGTTTTATGTTGGAGGGCAAGGAGCTAATCGCCCGGTTATGGAATTTTATTTCAAGTTTAGGTCTAAATGAACAGCCTCTAGCAAAAGAAGGGATCTTAACGGCACTCAGTGATTCATTTGCGCCAGGAGGAGACAGGGTTTGTAACCAGGGTAAAACTCAAAGATTATGCATCAGTGTTCTTCAGGGGCGTCTTAATGGGGTACAGATTGATGATATTGAAATTCCAAATCATGATTTAACCACCCACTTGAATTTTTTCTTTGCAAATGAAGAACGACGAGCAATGGAACCGCATCAGCTCAGGGAACAAGCTAGGTTATATTGTGATCAAAATCCTCTTGTTGCACGTGGAGAGTTTTTAGCTCAAGTCGAGTTAGTTATTGGGCAAAGAGAATAGTGACGTCCTAACAATATTTGAATCTCAAATATTTAGATTCATTTATACGAGCCAATTGATTGTCATACCTAATCGATTGCCTCCAAACCTGAACCCTCGATTACACAAAAAAATAGGTGCCCTAACTACAGGCTCAATCTTAAGATCCTAAACCTATAAATCACCACTTTTGTTAAAAAATATTTATAATTATCTGCAATCCATTTCCATGTCCTCGTAAAAGAGTAAAAAAAAAATTTAAAATGCATAAATTTTTAACAAATTACTCTGAGTTTTTTTCATTTTTGTGGTATCATAGACCCCTAAGTTTAGGGAGTAAAACCAATGATTGGGTATCTGTACTATCCTCGCACTAACAACTTTGAAGATTTGATGGAAGATAGGATGCTTCCCGATGATGACATTGTCTTTCACAACCCTACATTTTTAAAAATAATTAGCTTTATTCCGTTCATTGGAGAATTCTCTTCATCTACCCGATCAGATATCCTTTATAATCGCTATAAAGATCCAGTTCTACAAAGAAATAGAATACAGATTCTTTCAGAGATTCACTTTTGTGAATTTGCAAATTATTGTCGAACTTATGCTTTGATCCCATTGCTATGCGTGAGTTTGATATCTAATCTTCCAGCTCTTACTGTCGCATGTGGGGCCACCCTTCTTTGCAAAAAGATTGAATACTGGTGCAATCTGGAAAATTTAGACTTTATCAAATCGAATAAATCTTTCCGATCAACTGCTGTAATCATAGCAGTCGCGCTTAGTGTTTTAATGATTCCAAATGTATCTATATTAGTAACATCTCCCTGTATGGGTAATTTGGTAAAAGTTTTGGTTCAATTAACATTCCAGCAGATCTTACTTCAGTACTATAAAATGTACCAAATAACGAGTCACATTAATTATTGGAAAGATTTGTTTTTTGATTATACAATGGCCTCTTTAGATGTCGAAATAGGCCAACTTGGCGCCCGTGCTCACGCAGCTGTGTCACTTTTTTATTTTGGCGATAGGTATGGATTAGCTAGACGAAAAGATATACCAAGCTGGGATCTGCTTGTACATGAGGCAGATATTTTTTTAAGGGATAGACCTCGTATCAACCGTCACAGTTTCATGAATGCTCTTTTAGTTGAAGCTCGTGCGAGAAATTTACCAGGAACCCATGACGTCGAGCCTTTTCTCGAACCCCAACATCGACCGATTTAGCTTTAAGAGTACCAAAAAGGGATGAAGAGGTCTTTGGCCCGTTGCTCGACGACATACAATTTAGCATTCATGGTTTTATGTTGGAGGGCAAGGAGCTAATCGCCCGGTTATGGAATTTTATTTCAAGTTTAG
>RGYU01000009.1 GCA_010031885.1 Chlamydiota bacterium
GCCTAAGCGATCTTAAAAGGAGGGGCAACCCTCCTTTTCTTTTTTGTATAAAATCATCTGCCCTTTTCAATTATTGATCTATTGTTTATAGGGAAGAAAATTAAAAAGGGCTTTATGCAAAGGACATTGATCTATTCTCTATTAGCTATCAGCTTAGTCTCCTGTGCAACGAATACGGGCACTGGTGCTTTGGTAGGTGGAGGTGGCGGTGCTCTAGTTGGAGGACTTGCCGGAGGTTGGGAAGGGGCTGCAATTGGTGCTGCAGCGGGTGCTATTTTAGGTGGGCTCATAGGAAATGCGGCAGACCAAAAAGAAAAAAAGCAAAACCAGCAACAAATCGATTCCCAATACCCTGGACTTTCACAAAAACTGATAAACAACGAGCCCTTGAGCACACAAGACGTCATTAGCCTCTCTAAACAAAAAATTCCCCCTGAACAAATCATCGCTTACCTTAAAGAATCACGCAGCCAATTCTCACTAACCAAACAAGATTGTAAAACTCTTTGCCGAAAAGGGGTGGATGACTCTGTAGTAAGATATATGAGTAAAGGGGCTTGCGGATGTGTCGAATCTTAATGGTTCATTAATTATAAAATTATAAATAATTTTGTCTCGAAAAATAGGGTCTTTCATCAAGCAAAATATGATTGATTTTTAAAATATATTTGAGATAAACAAATGTATCTAATTTGAAAAAAATTCGCATGGCTTTAGCAACTTCTTTCTCCAGTTTTTCAAGCAACAAAGATTTGTTGGATCCTATGCACCACATGCAAGAAGAGACCGTTTTTTGTGAACGCTTTGACCGTTTGTCTAGTTTTCACCTCCTTTTTCATATCTCTTGCATCATCTTGCTTGGGCTACAAATCTTTTTATTTGTAGGTCTGCTTGTTTATCAGCCAAAATCCCCTTACGTTGCCGGACTTTTATTTTCCTGCATACTAACTCTTTTCTCCTACCTGATCCTTCTTTTTTATTATCAGGCAAAGAAACCGCAAGATTTTCATGATCTACGCCGCTATTTTATACAAGCATGCCGAAAAGAAATCGAAGAGCAAAGGCCCAATCAAGAAGAGCATCTGTTTCTTGCTAAAGCGGCAGAGAGCTTGACCGGAAAACTTGCGAAAAACCAATTCTATTTCTCCAAAAATAGTTCCATCTCCTCTTTCATTCGCCTCTTAAGATTCAAAGATGTCGAAAAGATGCAGGAACTGTTGATGTATGCTGCGATCCAAGAACACATCGAAAGAATTAAGATAGATCCTCTGGATGCAAAGACCCATTTGTCCTTGGCTAAATCCTATCTGGCTATGTACCGTCTCTATCAATCTCCCCTTGAGGAACCCTTAAGCAGGTTTTGGATTGTTCAACGAATCATTCAAACAGACAAAAGGCAAAAACGGGTGGACGCAAGTCTTTTACTCGCGATGGAGGAGTTAAAAATAGGTCTTACAAACAAGTTAGATGATAGTTGGGCCCTTTTGGAGTTGGCTAATTGCTACGAAGCTTTGAACCAAAAGGAGAGTGAACTCGACACATTAAAAAAACTCCAATCCATTCATAATCTCGATGATACCCTTCTTCTTAGAATTGGAAAAATCTACTTTACTCTAGGAAAAATTGCAGAGGGTCTAGAAATTTTTTCTACTCTAAAAAACAGAAATGTCCATCTCTCTTTTGAGCTAATTGACTCCTACAATGCCTACTTGAAAAAGATCTAATATCTATTAGGCATCTTTTCAAAAGATTCCAATATTTAAAAAATTTTTTCTTATAATAATTTTTTCGTTTCTATTTTTTCCTTAAACGATTAGAAATCAGATAAGTATAGTTTTAAAGGATATAGGATGAAACGCGGGCTCATTTTGGGTGCAGTAGTGTCACATTTGGCTCTGTTCTCACAAGGAATTTCAACCGATTCGCTCGATAAAGAAGAAGCTTTCATGGTGAAAAGGATCACCGAATTCTGGAAAGACCAAGATTATACTCTTGTACAAAGGCAAATTCATCTTTTCCTAGATAAATATCCTAACTCTTCTTTGAAAGACTATCTTAAAGGAGTACTTGGCGATATTTATTTAAAAGACCGTGAATTTGATCAAGCAATCAATACTTACCTTTCGATCGATGACCCCAAAATCCAAGAGAAGGTTTTAGTCAATACTCTCCAAGCGATGTATGAACAATCCCGATACGCAGACATTTACAAAGTTGGTGGCAAATACCTTCAAAGAAGCGAAATTTTTGAGGAAAGAAAAGACGAGTATCTTTTTTTAATGGCTGAAGGATACTTCCGAAGTACATTAGAAATGGGGGATCTGGAGGCCCAAGATCTTTTACAAGATGCAAAAAATATTTATGAAAAGCTCCTTAAGACAAGTTATAATGATCCCTCCCAATTTGCCCTAGCTGAAATCTACAAAAAAACAAATGAACCTCAAAAATCTGCAGAGCTTTTCAAAATGCTTGCGGGAAAATTCAAGGATAAAAAAGAGGAGTTGCTCTTTCATGCCGCTCTTGCAGAATCGATTTATAACCCGCATGCTGCGATAGAGACATTTGCTGAAGTAGTTGAGATGAGGGGCAGCAAACTTTATACCAGCGCATTCAATAGAGTAGTCCTTTTATTTCAATTGGAAAATTATGAGGCGGTTGTAGGCTCGATGGATGTAGTTTTAGCCAACGTTGACCAGCAATCCTTGCCCCTTGTTCTTTATATGTACTCTCGATCCCTATATGGTTCCAAAATGTACGCAAAGGCTCTTGAAGTTCTTGATCGCCTTGAATCTAAGGAGGGACTGGATGAATCTCAACGAAAAAACCTTTATTTGATCGAGCTTGGATCCACGCAGCAACTCAAAGAAATTGATCGTTATGAAGTAGCGCTCCAACAATTTGAGATTACTTTCCCAAAAGACAGGGAAGTTCCAAAAGCCATCTTTATCCATGCGCTCCTTCTAAAAGAGCATTCAAAAACAGCTGAGGCTCAACAACAGCTGGAGAAAATCATAAAGCAATTCGCCGACTTTGAAAATCCCGATTCGTTAATGTTAGAATATGGTTTAATCACATACGACAATGAAAAATATGAGTTGTCTCGATCCAGCTTAAAAAACTATATTGACTCTTTTCCCGCTTCAGACCAGATCCATCTTGCTTGGAGATACTATCTTTCTGCAACGCTACAACTTTTTGATTTGATTCAAAAAGACTCTGACCTGGTAGAGGATTTTTCAAAAATCCAATTTTTTAGTGACCTTTCTTGGATTCTATCCGATGCAAAAGGGCTTACAGACAAAGAAATTCAAGAGACCCGTTACTTACAGGCCAAAGTTGGGTTTGACCTGGGTTATACCCAGGAAACGATGCAAAGGCTTTTGACCTACATCCAAGACTACTCGAAGCATGGCTCTGTTTCAGATGCTCATTTATTGTTATCCCTTTGCTATGACCGTTTGAGAACAAATTATGAAGGATTCATTGACCATGCTGAAAAAGCGGTAGAGTCAGCCCAAAGGCTTGAAAATCTAAGTTCAATGCATATTCAAATCTTCAATGCACTTTTACGCTATAAAGAAGATATCGACCAACTTTCGTCACTTTCTCAAAACCAGATAAAAAGACTGCAAGAAATCAATGAAAAAGCAGCCAACCACCTCTATCAAGCTTTTAGCCGTAACGATTTAGAAATTCGAAAAGAAAACCTTCTATGGCTCTCCAATATTTTCTATGATCAATCCCCCATACAAACAAATGTATACGGACCTATCGAGACGGTAGAGACTGCCCTTCCCACAAACCTTGCAAAAGCCAAACAGATCTTGCAGAAAATCTTGGTTCTTGACCAAGAACCTTTCCCTGTATTGGTTCAAAAAAATCCCAACCTTGAGTGGGACATGATGCGACTTATCCGCATCGTTTCCAAAGAGGGAAATCTTGCGCAAAAACGTACCTACCTTGAACTACTCACAGAGGCATACCGCAACCATGCCTATGTTTGGAACCTGCGTCAAGAATCTTTGATAGAACTTGCAAAATGTTATGAGATTGCCGGAAACAAAAAACAGGCTCTTGATTGTTATTTTGAAGCGACAAGTGTCTCAAATGTCAATCGAACTATGGCTTCCGAGTACGCAAGAATCCATAAAATTCGCCTTGAATTAGATCAGCTTGATCAATTCTCACCCGAACAGCTTGAAGAGAAAATCAATTACCTAAAAGGTTTGCAGATCCAAAAAGAGGTATCATCTGAACCGCTTCATCTGGAAGCAAGCCTTGTGTACGTAGATGCAAGAGCAAAATTATCTGATATGGATCAAAGAGATGAAAAGTATTTATTTTTCCTCTCTCGACTAAAAGATGATTTTGATAACTCCAAAGACCCCCAAACCATTTCGTATAGTACCGACTTAAGCTCAAATCCAAAAATTAAAAAATTATACGACACCTACATGCAACTTGTATCGTGTGAGATGTTATTTTTAAAATCGAAAATCGAGGAAAGAGAGGAGCACACCCAAGAGGCAAACTTAAATAGACTGGAGGGTCTTAAAGCCCTTGGCTTACTTAAAAAAGAGAAGTATCTAACACACTATTTGAGCTTAAAAATAGATGAACTCTCAAGAGCTTTTGAATAAGGTTTTAATGAGTATTAGATCTCAAAAGATCCAAAGATTTGATTTTGCCATTCATAAAGTTGTTTGGTTAGGCTCTCTTATATTGATCTCTTTTACAGAAAAAAGAGATTTTTTTGATTCGACAAAAAGCTCAATGAAGAATGATCCTGCCAAACATTCATTCTATCTAGATGTTTCTAGTAAAAAGGATCCCGATTCAGATTTTCTCGACCAAAAAAAATCTAAAAAATTAAAAACCAGTTCAACGTTTTTTCAAGAAGTAGAGTCGAGAGAAAACATTCAGTTCTTAAAACCTTTTTACTCACGGATAGGGGTGCAAGATAAAATCTTCACAACAAAATTTGTTCAATGCCCCTTTTTTTTCAGCGATTCCGCACCATTTTGGATCCGTTACGAGCCTTTTTTATCTAAAGAAATCATGTATCAAGATCTATTTAGAAGTGAATTTACTTTTTTTTCTGAAATGATCTTACGTGCCAAATCCAGCAGTTTTGATAACCGGATCACCCAATATTGGGATCTACAATTACCGTCTTTTTTGCTATCAAAAGATTCTACCTTTCTAAAACTCGGACTAGATAGTAATTCTGAAAAATTTGCAATTTTTAAAATCGCATTGCACGACCCCAATAATTTTGACTCATTCAACAAAAGTCTTGACCCTATTTGTCTTGTGGAGCCTAACGAACTCGAAAAAGCAAAGCCCTACCCTACGGAACAAGATTTAAACTCCTCTGGTTTTGATTCAATCATTCCAAAACAATCGGTGGGTTCTGGAGTAAGTCTGAATTGGGAAAATCAAATTGCCTTAGATTCATTAGTATCAATAGGATTAGAGAATTACTGCCACCCGATCCATAACTTCAAAAAAAAAGGATTGGTTTTAGAAGAATACCTATGGGTTTCAACACCGAATATATCCTTAAACTCTCTCGATCCCCCTAAATCTTCCTATCGTGCATCCAAAGAGCCTTTGGTTACTGCAGTACCCCTTCAAATCCCCAGCAAAATAGACCTAAAATCCGATACCATCAACTTCATTATTGCTCAGGATTCCAACTTAGGGCTTCACATTGAAAAGACTATGAATGTTACAAAGAGCTTTTTGGGATTTTATCTATCAAATATCAACGATAACATCAAAGTTCTATGGAATGAATCCTTCATTTTTTCGAAAAATGATCGCCTAAGCTCCTGTGATCTTTTTTTTCAAAATAGCATTAACAGCGACCCTTTAAAAACAAAAGTGCACGACGTACATTTGACCTCATCCAAAAGTGTCGCCCTAGATTTTGACGTCTTTGAAAAAAATGATTTCCATTTATTTTCAAGTCATCCCTTTTCCCGTTATGTAGAGCCACGCAATAAAACAAACTTCATCTGGAATAGTGGATTTTTAATAGATCCGACCCCTTTAATTTTTGATTCTTATCTCAAAGTAAAGGAAGTGATCCAAGCCCATATTCAACCCACCGAAGAGGGTTTTCTCGTAGATACTTTGACCCATCTAAAACAACTCTCCTTAAGGACATTTAACGCCCCTAAGATACGGTTTGAAGAATTTAAAAGATCTGTTAAAGGTCTTTTCTTTTCCACAGACAAATGGGCCTTCAAAGATTTTTTGCTGTCACTCAAATCCATTCTTATTTCTAAAAAATTTGACGACAAAGGGATAAAACCTTTTTCTGATGAGCTTTTGACGGAAGATCCTCTTATAGAAGGGGAGTTATTGAAACAAACGGTTCAATTAAAAAACAGGAAGCTAGTAAGTAGGACGGACGAAATCAAAACAAACTTTGATGTTTTTCACCATCCAGTAAGAACAATCGATGATAACGCCTCAAAAAGAGGTGAAAAAATTTTTGTAAGACATAGGGAAACTGGCCTTTTTAACCAAATAGCTTACAAAGTGAAAGAGACCTCAACTAAGCTCAAATGGAAATCTACCCCATTCATTTACCCAAAACCTGCTGTTACACAAATTGATAATAGGATCGATGTAACAGATAGATTTTATAAAAAAGACCTCAAAGCTACCCATGCAAATCTACTGGATAAAGGGCTGACCCAGATCTTAGCAGAAAATAGTTCTGTTCTACAGCTCATTCACCCGAGGTATGCAACTTGTTCGAAGACGAAAAATCATTTAGATGTTTTGCCAGGCGAAAAATTCACCTCCCCCATTTGGCACAATATTGAAAAAATAGTAGCTTTACGGCCCTATCGAAATGAACACTTGGATATTATTTTTATTTCTAAGACACAGATTGAACATGAATCCTCTAGACCTGAAAATTTTTTAGATGAAATTAAGCCTGTGACACTCAAAATCGTGCAAGGTGCACCCTTCTCCCGATCACTTTTTGCAATATCTGCAAGCCGCCTGACAAATGAACAGGTGCGCCATACACACCAACTCATAGACCAATTCAATAAAATAGAAATTGATTTTCTCAATGTATCGAATGAGTTTTCAATCAAAGCATCAGGTACGCCCCTACCTAATAAGGAAGGATGGGGTATTGAAATAGAGTTAACCGCCTCTGATGTGTTCAAACCAAAGCTTGTATCTCAAGAGATCATTTTTGTGTTAGATGGGTCAAAAAATACCTCACCTAAACATTTTGATACCTATAAAGCGGGTATTTTGCGCGCGCTCAAAAATTTAACACCGGATACAAAATTCAATATTGTTTACCTAGGTAAAACTTTAGAGATGCTCTTCAAATCCTCGGTCAGCGCAAGTCAAGATAAACTCTTGCAAGGGCGCCGCTTTGTAGACAAAGCAACCTCCCACCAGACTCAGGAGACAGGTGCTATTTTAAAAACTATCGTAGATCTTGCTCCTGAAAAAAGTGATACCAATCTGACAACCGTTGTACTTATGGCCGATTCCGTTTTACCGCAAAAGCAGACGATTTACTATGAAGAGCTACAAAAACTCGTTAAAAAAGTAGATGGTAATTTTCATTTAGTCACAGCAGCTTTAAACACTATCGAGCGGAAAAACCTCAAATTTATCTCTTTAATCGGTGGGGGTGAGGATATTGAATTTAGCTCTACCTCCTCATTTATTCGGAAATTTTCCAGCTTTATTCGTTCCTATAAGTACCCCTATTTGATGAACATTCAAATTACACCATTGAGTGATGGGGTCGACATTTTGCCATCAAAAAACTTAACAAATCCTGTTTACCTCACCAAACCCTATAAGTTTTATGCTATTTCAAAGAGCCCCGAGCCTTTTGAGATTTTAATCCAGGCCCAAGTCGAGGGAAAAATCATAGAAGTGCGAAAACAGGTAAAACCGGTTCAAAATGAAAGCATCCGCTCGAAAATTAAAGGGGTACTTGATCACAAAAAAGCGGCTGATGCGTTTGAAAATTATGTCAAAAATCGAGATCTATCGAAACTTGATGAGACGAATAAGCAGCTTGATCTATTTGATATCCAGCTATAGGTCAAATCCCCCTTTCATTTAGGAATTTTTCTAGAGATTTAAGGGTTCAATATGAGACGATACTCAAACTCTTGGTAGTAAAATAAGCTTTGGAACCTATTCATGCACATTTTAGCAGGTGAAAAAAAAGGGATGCCCCTTGTTGTTCCTAAAGAAGGGACACGCCCAACAACCAACAAGATCAAAAAATCGCTCTTTGACTCAATACAGCACCTGATTGATGGATCTAAAGTTCTCGATCTTTATGCCGGCAGTGGTGCTTTAGGGCTTGAGGCTTTGTCAAGAGGTGCAGCACATGCTACGTTCATAGAAAAAGATCAAAAGGCAGCTGACTGTCTGAAAAAAAATATCGATAAGCTCAACTACCAAGATCGGTCTCGTATCATTGTTAACTTTGTCGAGCGCTCTTTTTCCCATATTTCGACCTTTGATCTCATCTTTATGGATCCACCTTACGAGTTAGATGTTAAAAAGATCACCATCGATTGTTGCTCCCACTTAAATGAATCGGGACTTTTGATTGTAGAACAGTCAAAAAGGGCTAAATTTCTTGATTCCTTGCCCTGGGTTAAGAAAAAAGAGTACGGAGATACAGTAATATATTTTTTTGATAAAACCTTGTCAAAAACGGATTCTTAGGCTTTTTGCAAAATAGCAGGTCTAACAGACGGCTGCAAAATGTACAGCGATCCAATCAAAGAAAAGAATATCCCAAAAAAAATAGATTTCTCGGGACCAAACCAATCACACACCATGCCACCAATTGGTGGAATGAGGCACCCGCGCAATCCCACCATAAACACATTTACCATAGTAAAACGGCTACTATCTTTTTCTTTAGAAAAATAGGGACCCGAAAGATTCCAAATCAGATGATTTCCAGCCTGTGCCACCCCATACACAAAATAGGCCAAAAAAAGGGCACCTACTCCAAGATAGATGAATTGCAAAATCGCTAAAAAGACGGCACAACAGATAAATACTACCCCGGACAATGTCTCGTATCGAAATCGCTTCATTAAAAACCCCCATAAAGGGGTAGCTAATATCATTCCGACTTCTTTGATTGCAGAATTAGAAGTGAATAATGTGGTAAAACCAAAACCGTGACTCGTTAAAAAAAAAGGGATGGCCGGCATCGCAAACATAAGGCCGCCACCGCATAAAAAATAGCCTATTTGAAAATGAAAAAATTGCCTGTCTATCTTCAGCAAATTTAGCCCCGAGCGGATCGGCTCCAAAAAAGAAAATCGATCTCTTTTTTCAAGCAAATGATGGGTTTCACAAATTTCAAGGCGTGCTTGAAAAAATAAAGAGACTAGCCCTATAACCGCATAGAAAAAAAAGAGGTATACCCAGCCGCTATTTAAATGTTCAATGATCCACCCGGTAAAAAGGGCCAGAAGAATACCCTCTACATATGCTGCTCCAGTTGCAGACGAGTAACTTGTTTCGCGCTGATTTTTACTCAAATTACGTCGGATAATTTCCATCAAGGCAGGGGTCTCTGCTCTGTAAAATAAAGTAAACATTGCAGAGGCAAAAATCAGATACTCCACGCATGGAAAAAAAGGGACAAAAAGAAATGGGATCAATGAAAGAGCATGAGCCATCATTAAATTCCACCTTAAAGATTTGCTATCGCCCTGAATAAAAGAGCCCCAATAAAAAGAGAGAAAACTGATTACAGGCCTTAATGTAGTTAGGATTGCAATCTGTAGAGCTGAAGCATTTAGATAATTACACAAAATGAGCCCCAACACCGAATGGATCGATAAAAAGGGCTCAATTAGCAGACAATGAAAGAGAAGGGTTTTTTTTGTAGCGTTTGCAATCCCCTCTTTATAGAGCGTGCTCAGTCACTTTCCCCTTTTCATCAATCGTCTTTTTGTAGATGAGCGTATCATTCTCAAAACGTTGCTCAAGTCTTAGAAGACCTTCAGCTGTGTATTTATTGAAAAATCCCGATTTTTTACCCATGTCGTATTCCCCCTCAAAAATTTTGATCCCTTCTTCAGAGTAGCTGGTACTGACCCCATCTAACGCTCCATGCTTGTAAAAACTTCTATTATATAGAGAGCCACTTGGATAAAATTCCTCTAAAGTTCCCTCTTGAAGATCGTTCCTGTAATACGCTTTTTTTGCGATGATTCCCGATGGAAAATATTGGATGAGACGCCCCTCCTTGACATCATTTTGATATTCGACCGTCATCAAAACCTTACCATTTTCACCATAAAGGGCACTCAAACCCTCTTTTTTTCCATTCTTGTAAGTGGTCATAGCCACTAAATCGCCATAAATATTGTATTCTCTAAGTTCTCCATCAACTTTCGAATTTTTAAATGTCCCCTCCAAAGCGCGCACCCTGACACCGTCTCCCGAATCTTTGTGATAAACGACGTAAGGCCCCTCTTTCTTATTTTCTACGTAGTTTAAAACAGTTTCACGCCCCTCTTGATCTACACTTAGATAAGGCCCATGGAGCTTGCCATTTTCATACCAGGCCTCCTCCATTTTTCGTCCCTGTTCATCAAAAACAGCTTTTAAGCCTTGGAGAACACCTGCATCATAGTTAATGACACTTGCGATCAGTCCGTTGAGATGGTAAGTTCTTTGCTCCCCATGAAAAACTCCCTCTGAGTCAAAATTCATCGACTTTTGGAGAATAGATTCCCCGTTTATATTCACTTTCTCAAAATAATCTTTGTGCTCTTTAACCGGCTTGCCATCATGGAATTCGCGCTGAAATCTGATAGAAGAATCAGAATAATAGCCTTTAAATGTCCCCTCAGATTTACCATTTACATAGAATCCTGCAACACTGATTGCCCCATTTTCATGGTACTCTCTGTATTCCCCTTCAATTTTATCATCTATATAATTAGCCTCTAAAAGGAGTTGGCCATTCGAAGCATATTGTTTACAAACTCCCGATTTTTTCCCATCGATGTAGGAAATGTCTTGCTTTGGCTTTCCCCCCTCATACCAGGTCAACCATCGACCCGATGGAATGTCCATTTTGAACTCAATATCGGCGAGCTTCTCCCCTTTTTCATTGAACTCAAGATGTCTGCCATCCCGCTTTCCCTCAACATAGCGACCCTGATTTTGCAGCTTGCCGTTTTCGAAAAAAGCCTTGACCTCACCATCTAGTTTTCCCTCTTTATAGCAGCTTGTATAATGCAAGTTGCCGTTGGAATACCAGGTTTCGTTTTCCCCATCGAGGTGGCCGTTGATTCTGCGATATTTAGATACCAGCAGGCCCGTTTCATTGTATTCACGGATAAAACCGATGATTTTTCCTTCGTCATCATACTCCCCCTCAAAAGCGATGTTGCCGTTTTCATGATTCAAAAAATGGCGTCCAAACGGGATACCGTCTTTGAATTGAGCTTGGCCAATGACTTGGCCATCACTGTTTTTTGTAACAATAGACCCATCGATTTTTCCGTTCCTGAATGTGACCCGTTGACGCTCTTTACCGTTGCTGTAGTACTGGATGTGGCTGTTGATAGGGATCCCCTTTTCAAACTCCTGAATCTCTTTTATAGCTTTTTTATCCGAGTAGATCACGATTGCAGGATTAGACCCATCATTTTGTAGTTTATCATCGACGTAATTTGATACAGAGGCAATCACACCGTTTTCGAACCAGGTGACCTCTTTACCTTCCCTTTTTCCACCCTTCCATTGAATTGTACGTGCTTTACGACCTGATGGATGGAATTGGACAGATTCCCCTTCACGCTTCCCTAAAATGTAGGGTGTCTCTTCAAACTTGGAGCCATCCTCATAATATTGTACGAATGCCCCTTGCTCAACGCCATCGACAAACTCCCCCTCAGCTCTTACAATTCCATTCGGAAAAAAAACCCGAATAGGCCCATGCATTTTGCCTTCGCGGTAGTGGACAACAGAGTGCAGATTATTTTCTCTTGAGATTTGGATTTTTGCGCCGTGGTACGCGGGTTTTTGATCGATTTCAATCAAATCGACCTCTTCGCTGATTTGCCCATTTTCGTAATAGCTAATTTCCTTGACAGCGATATCGTCTTCAAAAAAACGGACCTTGGCGATTTGCCCATTAGGATGGGTTGCAATAATCATATTTGTCCACTCAGGATGACGCGGCTTTAAAAGAATTTGCTCCTGACGCGGCTTTTGCTGTTGGCCTAATGTTTTACTGGCATTAGCCAAGCCAAATGTAGTAAGCAGGGCAAATTGCAAAACTAAAGCCCAAGAAAATCTATTCATGGCGCCTGAAATCTCCAAAAAAATTATCTTCCATTCTAGAAAACTTACCCTTTTGGACGCAATAGCTATACGTGCTAGTGGACAAATTCCACAGCACCATCTGAAAAGAAAAGGATTTTATTTGCATCAACGCGCTTTTTTATTTTAATTGAGGGAATTTTAAATTTTTTATTATGTAAATTTGAGTCGATTTTTGGTGCTAAAACGGTTGTGGAGTCATTCATCTCAACTACGCTTACAACAACCGTTTTCGACTCAATACGTGCATACTTTTTAAAAACATCAAGGGCGAAGTGATACTCCTTCTCTGCCTGGCTTGCGGTGAACATACGTAAATAGGAATATCCTTTTTGCCCGGCAGCATAGGAAAACAGACCTATAATGGAGATAAAAAGGATCAACTCAAGCAATGAAAAGGCTTTTGGCCGTTTCATTTTTAACCCACCTTTGGAGGGGGAAACATCCAAGAGTATTTTTCCCTCATCGCCGCATCAGAAATATTTTTTTGTTTTTGAACGTACGTCAAAAATTTTTCAGAACGTACAAAGATCTCATCGTCTTGAGAAACTTCAATCAAATAAGGGACTCCCCAACCATCTTTTAGCATATTTTTTGGATCCTTGAACATTTTAGAATTTTTAAGGACAAGCTCAGGATCCTTTTCAATCATATCTCGATCGGTGCCCATTGCCATCTGCATAGATAAAATCTCTTGAATTTGGTGGGAAGCTTGCTCCGTTTTAAAAGCTTTGCCCTCCTCAAGGCTCCCTTTCATGTTGAACATAAAAAGTCCCGATATAAGACCCAAAATGAGCATAACAATCATCACCTCAATTAGGGTGAGTGCTTTTTTTTTCTTTTTTTTCATGTAGCCTCCATAAAAGATCGAATGTCTGTCATAGGTAAAAGGGTACCTATCATAATCAATCCGACAATAAATCCGATAATAATGATCAAAAAAGGTTGCAATACACCCACCATTTTTTTCAATGAGCCCTGCACGTTTTGATCGTATAGCTCTGCGGCCTGATCCAAAATAGGACACAGCTCTCCACTTTTTTCGGCCGTTTCCAGCATGCGACAAAAAAGGGGTGAGACGATGGAGGTATTTTGAAAGGATTGCGAAATAGACTTGCCCTCGTGGATACTTGCTAGTGCCTCATCAATAGCATGGCAAAAAAGGGAGTTTTGGATCACACCCTTAGATAATTTCAAACCCTCTACCAACGGAACATTAGAAAAAACTAGGCCATGCAAAGTTCTAGAAAACCTTGCCATTAATACATTCAGGTAAAAATCCGATAGGATTGGGATTTGAAAGATTGCCTTGTGCAGAATCAACTGAACTTTAGTTTGTCGAAGAACCAAATGAAAAAAAAAGCCCAAACTTACTAAAAAGGCGATTAAAGGGAGCCAAAAATTTACAATGAAATCTGATGTCTTGATGATCGTACGCGTTAGCCAAGGGAGATTTTGCTCCATAAAAAGATCTTTGAGAGAGGGAACTAAAAAACAGAGCAAAACAATCAAGACTATAAAAGCGAGCCCTAAAAGAAAAAGAGGATAGCTTACCGCTTGGACGATCTCTTTTCTTAGCTGCTGATTTTTTTTTAAAATATCTAGAATAGACTTAATGGTTGTTGCGATTTGCCCCGATGTTTCTGCCGTTTTGATCATCCCTATCGTCACCAAATCGAAAGAATGATTTGATTCTGATAGAGCTAATGAAAAACTTTTTCCCCGCTTTAAGGCCTCTTTGATTCCTAAAAAAACACCATGCCCTTTTTGGCCCTGCATTTTAGTTTCAATCAGATCTATCGCTTCGTAAAGAACAATACCAGCAAAAAGAAGTTGATAAAGATCCTGAAAAAATGAAATTTTTTCGGTTAAGTTTAAAACATGGTTTGATGGCCCTTTTTTTTCCTCAATACTTTCAAACCAGACACCATCACGAACTAAATTTTCCTTTAACAAAACCAAAGAATCGGCAAAGTATTCTTTTTTCAATCTGTGACCATTTTGATCCACCGCCTTAACCAAAAAAAGTGGCACTATAAATCCCCTTTTCCTGTCACCCGAATGATCTCCTCAACAGTTGTAACTCCCTCTAAAACCCGACGTACACCCTGCTCTCGTAATGTAATAAATCCCTCTTTTTGGGCTAATTGAAGCCTTTTTACCGGATCATGCTCCTGATGTAAGAGCGACTTTAATTGACCGTTCATAATTAAAAGTTCATAGATCCCTAATCGCCCTTTGTAACCAAACCCAAAGCACTCGGAACAACCCCTACCCCGAAATAATTTTTGATCACAAAAAACAAGCCCCAAATCTTTGATTTCTTCTATTGATGGTTCATAATTTTCTTTGCAATGAGGACAAATCACCCTTACAAGTCTCTGGGCTAGAACAGCGATGAGAGAAGATGAGATCAAAAAAGGCTCGATCCCCATATCGACCAACCGTGCAGGCGCACTCAGTGCATCATTAGTATGTAATGTGGATAGGACAAGATGCCCTGTCAATGAGGCTTGAATCGCTATTTCCGCTGTTTCTTTATCTCGGATCTCTCCCACCATAATTACATCGGGATCTTGGCGCAAAATATGCCTCAAACCTGTGCTAAAACTTAGATTTATTTTATGGTTCACCCCAATTTGAGCCATATGCGAAAGCTTGTATTCCACAGGATCTTCAATCGTCATAATATTCACTGAAGTCGACTGTAATTCTTTTAAAGCGCTGTAAAGCGTGGTTGTTTTTCCGCTACCGGTAGGTCCTGTAACAAGCAATATCCCCTGCGTTTTGGTCAAAATATTTTTTAAAGAGGATAAAACATCTTGGGGTAAACCGATCGCATCAAGCCCTAGATGAATATTTTTTTTATCCAAAATTCTGAGCACCATCCGCTCACCAAAGACTACGGGCACAGTAGATACCCTAAAATCTATTTGCCGCTCACCAATAGACAGTTTCATCCGGCCATCCTGAGGAAGACGATTTTCAGCGATGTCTAGTTTGGATAGAACCTTCAAACGGGTAATCAGCTCATCTTGTTGATTTTTCTGGACTGTTTTACAAAGATGTAAAACCCCATCTATCCGAAATCGAACCTCTAAGCTATTTTCTTGCGGCTCAAAATGGATATCCGACGCCTTTTGGCCAATAGCCTCTAAGAGGATAGAGTCGGCTATCCGGATAATCCCCGTCGCGTTTTGTTGATCTAAAAGATCGTAACCCTCAACCGCATCAACATCCTCTTTTTGATCCTTTACTTCGTTTAAGACACCAGCTCCCTTATGGTAGCAGGTTTCAATTGCCTGATCGATTTGATCCTGCGGCTTTTGAAAGCAGAGCACCTCTTTTTTTAACTTAAATCGAATGTCCTCGAGAACCTCGTAATCTACAGGAGCTGTTACAGCGATAAACACCTCGTGTTGGGTCTCTTCAAACGGAATAAGCCGATGCTTTTTGGCAAAAGGGTAGGGCAGAATAGGTTGCCCATTCAACAAAAGATCAGTAAAGCGCCAATCTGTTTTTGCCGATAGGAGTTCCTCAATAACAGGACTGGGGATCTTTGTAGTCATGAATATTTCCGTTCAAAAGCTTAAGGCTTTGCTCAAATAATTTTTTCTTTTGCTTGAGTCGAGCCTCCTTGCGGCATTCAAGAAATGGGGGAAGATCACCAGGTCTACGGCAAAGCTCCTCTTGACGGATCGCCTCCAAGTCAGCCTTGGAATTTTTGATGACCCTCGGTGTGATAAAAATATACATGTCCGTCATCTGATCCGTCATTTGTGAGGCCCCAAAAACCTTGGCTAAACCCGGAATTTCTCCAAGGAACGGCAACTTTTCCGATTTATCATTTGAGTCTTTGCGCTTCAATCCACCCATAATGATGGTTTCCCCATCTAAAACACGCACTTGGTTGATTACATGGCGTCGGTTTACATCTGGTTTGTAGGCAACATCTGACTTAATTGTATCAAATGTAACATCGGCATCAATGGTAATATAGTTTCTATTTTCATCATCATCAGGTTCGGGATCATGGACTGTAGGAGTCATTACGAGAGTGACACCGTACTGGGCACGAGAGTATGAATCTTGGTAGGAGACCGATCCCCCCGTATTATTGACAGCAGCCGCACCATTATTTATAGAAATCTCCTCAACAATTGCAATCGTTGCGGGTGTTTGATTGATCGTTGTAACTGTAGGGGAAGAATGGATACGAATGTCTTCTTGGTTCATAAGAAAATTGTAAGTCAGATCAAATGCGGGAAAAGCCTTAGAGCTCGGTCGGCTGAAAAAAAATTCAAGTATTCCTCTATTTGGCTGGGTCGATTGGTTTAAAAAGTCGAGCCCACCCGCAACCTGGTTAAGCGCATTTGTCCCGATACGCAATAAATTGAGACCAGAATTGGTCTGCATATTGGTCCTTTTCTCGCAGAGAATCACCTCAAAATGGACCATCTTTTTAGGGACATCTAACATTTTAAGCAAATCTTTTAGCCGATCTAAAGTATCCTTGCGCACGACCATCATAATACCCCCCGCTTTACCATAGGGGATAAAGTTTTTGAGCTTTACCGTTTTTTGGGGGCCTTGGGGATCGGGAGTTTGAACTTTAGGGGGATTGACGAGCCCCCTCGTTACCGGATCTATTGTATTGTAAGGGGGTGGAGTCAACTCATTCAACAAAACATCTCGACTCGCCTGCTGCTCTTTTGTCTCCTTTTTGTCGGTCGACTCAAGTCCAAACTTCATCAATGAAGCATAGACCTGTTCAAGAATATCGGCGATGTCATTAGGATCACTATGGCGGCAAACATACCAAAAAACGGTCATCTCAGAAGGGTCTACCAGTTGGCACTCAGTCTCTTTGACGATTTCCATCGCCCTTTCAACCAATTTTTTAGGTCCCACCAAAACAATCCCCGATTCTTGGATCAAAGGCAATACCGAAAGCTCTGATGGATTTTTTCCCATCAAAGTAGTGTTCTCTGCCAAGCCACCAAAAAACGCTTTCAAAATATTACGCATCTCATCTGGTGAGAGCTTTTGTAATGATAAAACACGGGTGATTCTCTCCGACTCATCATCAAAAGCACCATCGTACATCTCGATGAGGCGAACAATATCCTCTTTTGTCCCAACAAGAGCAATTTTTGCCCCAATCTGATAAACAAATGTCCTCTTTGGATCTCTAAAACGGTCAAAAAAGAAAAAAGTATTTTTGATATTTTCTACAGGCGCTTCAAAGATGTGCATTACTCTTGAAGCAGACGGTATTAATGCTAGCTGCTCTTGCCGAGTCGTAATCCTGTTACAGGTGATCAGGTCTTTGTTGAGAAGAAATAGCTGCCTGGCAAAAGGGTTGATTTGAGCAACACCTACTCCGTTATACTGCAAGATAAGATCTATCATCTCCTGCCATGATTCTCTAGGAATCGCAATCGCAGATTGGAGGGCTATTTTGATTGAAGAAACCTCATTAGGCACAATATACAAAAAGTCTTTGGACCCATACTCGCTAATCAACTGTCCTATTGTAGTATCTTCCTGGTCAAAGAGAGCAAATTCCTCTTTCTGTGGTGTGTGTAATTGAGAGTAACGATCTTTGAACTCGGTTTCCCTTTGATACAAAAGATCTTTTTTCTGGTTGATCCGCTCTAGTAATGCTTGATACTCATCAGAACGGGCATTTTCTTGAAAAAGACCTTGAGCATTTCGGTAGAGATGGTCAATCTCATCTCTTATCGTTTGAAGTTCACCGTTTGCCTGAAACGATGTTTTAATTTTTTTTTCCTCTGCCACCCCTATTTGGCAAAAAAAACTCACATTACAATAACTGATCAAGGCAAAGGCTTTGAGAAAAAATCGCATCAAAAATCCTCTAAATCGTCATCATCAAAATCATCAAGCATAGGATTTACAGCACCTCCTATAGGTGGCGGCAAATCTTTTTTGATCTCTTTTAGTTCCGATTTTGCACTAGGCTTGGAACCCTGAACTGCCGCTTGCAAAACTTTGGAATCTAATGTAACCCTTATGGTCTCTTTTTGTACATGGAGACTATCAAAAACATCTAATTCGGCCAACCATTTCCCTTGCTCCTTATTTAAAGAGGAAAAGAAAATTAAATTAGCTTTAATCCTCCCTTCTATTGCGTCTTCAAGACGCTCTTTGGTCGGACGCACCCAATCCCCATTTTCCTCCATTAGCCATTGGCCAACAGTAAATGCCATTCTAAGGGGTTTCTTTAACCAGACTGTTTGATATCCAAATGGTTTACAAGTTTGTATGAGGCTTTGAACCCTAGTACCAAGCTTTTCTCCTTTTTCTAAGGGGAGGTGTATGGTTTCACTAAAATACCCGTTTACATCCCAAAGAGTAATTTGAACGCCGCTATCTAGGACCGCCTGAAGCTTACATAAAATAAGATCTTTGGCCGCTTCTTTTTTTGTAAAAAATTTGAGAACTCCATCTTTTAGGTAGAAAAGATCATTTTGAGCCAAAACATAAAGTGTCTGATGAATAGGATCGAAGATGCGAGGTTGAATTTTGGCAGCGCTTTTAGAAAAATGTTCCTTTATTTGGTCGGGCCCTAGATATTTCCATTTTAAAAGCTCTTCTTTTACAAGACGCAGCCTATCCATGTCATTTGGAATCTTTTTTTCGACCAAAAAAAACGATTTTTGGATAGATAAAGACCCAACTAAACTTACTTTTAGGTCTCTATCTTTTACAATACATTCAAATACGGCATCATCTTGTTCACAGATTTTGAGTTTTTTTTGCGCATCAAAGCAGCAAAAAAAGGGTTGGCCTGAGCGTACACAAAAAGGCTTTACCTCTTTTCCCCAAGCCAGCCAGATCTTTTGCAGTCCGATTTGGTCAGGCCTCATATTTTTCCCCAAAAAGAATACCTCTTGAGAAAAATTGGGCAAAAGCTCCTCAGGCGAGCGAACTTTTACACTCAGCCAATCGCTACGCAATTCGAGAAACGGAGGGTGCACGCTTTTGGCTGGCTCAAAAGCGACAGAGGGTTGAAGGGTCAGTGGGGTCCCTTTTTGATAAAGCCAATAACCAAAGGGTATTAGAGGGGCAAAAATAACTACCGTGGTTCCACAAGTTATCCACCTATGATAGCGCCTGATGAGGGGGGCAAGGTAAAACCACATGTTTTAACTATAACAAACATAAGGTTTAACATCAATTTATTGAAAAATAATCATAAATCTTTATGGTGAAGAATAAACAAGGAAAAATTTTTCATGGCAAACAACGACTTTAACAGATTCAAAAAAGATGGTGTCTCTGTAGAAGAGATGCAATCTTTCTTTAAAAATTACGGACCAGAGATCAGCCTCTGCTTGATCTTTATTCTGTCCGCAGTCAGCGCAAGATTCCTCTTCGGGATGGAAAACTGGTGCGTCCTACTTCTCGGACTAGGTGGCGTTATTGGAACTCTTATACCTAATCCTATCCGTTCTTTGGTCACCTCTATCATGCGTTATAGCGCCTCTTCCGGAAACCGTTACGGGCAGCTAGTCATTGCTATTGCAGCTATTGTTGTATCAATCGCTTTGGCTCCGCTGACCTTTCTTGTATTTGGTCTAGTTGCAGGTGAAATGCTTGTAATGGCCCGAAAAAACCATTGAAAGATAAAAGATATTAACAATCCTCGTTTCAATCGAGGATTGTATTGGGTTTTTACTAAGAAAAATCTTTTTGTTCCTTAGCTTTCAGTAAATAGCGTTTCTGGATTCACGTTCCCGATTTGATAGAAGGCTAAAACCTGTTGTGTCTCTACAGGATGGGCTACTTTGAGCTCCTCTAAAGCTGTCCATGCTTTTTGATGATTCAAAAGTTTCAACTCCTCTTCAAGGGCAAGTATTCTTAATAAATTGATGCTTTTCAAAATTGGAGTCGAAAGCTCTGCTTGCATTTTCCACGATGCATCCAGTGCCTCTTTGTACCTTTTTTGAGCAATCAATCTGGTAACTTGGGTAAAAGGTACTGATGCCTTTTTAGTCACGTGCTCAACTACCATAGGGTCATCGAGAAAGAATTTAGCCGATTGTCGCATCAAATCTCGGTTTTTCACCAGAAAGTGACTCGCCTCTTTTTTTGCCTCTTGGGAAACAGGTAAATTTTCTTCTAAATCTAGTAATGTTGTCAGCGCCTCAATATTTGTTTCTGAATTTTTATGGCTCAAAGTCGCAAATAAACCCAAAAAAGCGGCAACAACAACAGCAATAATCCCTGCTAACCAATATTGCTCGAACCAATTTCTAGTTTCGACGGGATGAGTTTTTAAAACCTCAATCATGATCTTATGATTCCTCAGATAAAAATTCGTGGGATTTTAGGACTTGGAAAATATCTTATGTAGGGCATTGTGAAGGCCTAATTCAACTGGATACGAGTTCTCTTAAAATTATATGCAAAGAGCTGCTGTACATTCAAGTAAAACATCTATATTTAACCCTTTTTTAAACAGGATTGATCGATTATCTTCATTTTTAAGCTGTTGATTTGATCTTTCCAAAACTTGGAATCCATGAATCAAAAAAGGTTTTTGATTCAATAGGATCTTTAAAAAAATCTAACTACCATTCTTGATCTTGCTTCAAATTCAAAGCCAATAATTGATGTAAAATCTTTTTGTGCCCTGATGTAAAAGGGAGTTTAAGACATTCTGTGAGAGTATAGAATTCTAGTTCTTGGTTTAAAAACCCGGTTTTTTCTATGACAGGAAAAAGGAAAAATTGAAATGTGGTTGCAGTCGAGCGCACCTCTTTAAAAGGGGACTGGTGTTGTTCATAGATCAGGTTTTGGTAAGCATGAGGACTCAAATCTTTTTCAAAAAATCTATAAAGATCAGCAAATAACTCTTTAGGTTTGGATCTATATACGCCAAACCTGTTTTCATATTGAAAGAGGATGACTTTTTTATAGACCGATTTAGGCTTTTTTAAAATTTTCTTTGCGGGATAATTTGCAATGGTATGATTGAAAAAAGAGCGGCAACCTTTTTTTAAAGGGCACAATTCGCAAAATGGTTTAGGGGTGCATATTGTAGCTCCCAATTCAATAAGCCCCTCTGCAATCTCCTCTGGATTCTCTCTAGATAAATCTTTTGTCGCCTCTTTTTCAGCCCATTTGAGATCAAATGTTTCAAAATAGCGAGACAATACCCTTTGAACATTCGCATCCATTGCGACGACCGGCTGATGGTAGGCAAAGCTCAAGATGGCATTTGCAGTGTATGGGCCTACCCCTTTGATATTGATCCAGCCTTGATAATCGGTTGGGAATCCAGACAAAAGAATTTTAGCTGCTTGGTGCAAATTTCTTGCTCTTGAATAATACCCAAGCCCCTCCCATGCCTTCAATACAGTTTCAATCGAAGCTTCTGCTAGTTCCTGAACGGTAGGAAATTGTTGCATCCAACGGTTAAAATAGTCGATAACTACATCAGCACGCGTTTGCTGAAGCATTACCTCCGAGACCAATACCCTGTAGGGATTAGGATTTTCTCGCCAAGGTAAGGCCCTTTTTGAGGCCAAAAACCAGGTTCTTAAAGATTCTTGATCAGTTTTGAAAGACATGTTAGAGACTAAAAATATGTCGGCTATGGGTTTAATTTACGGAAACTATTTTGAAGATATTGATCATTTGGCTCCCCTTATCGATATCCTTCATCTCCCTCTTTTTGTAACGGAGAAAGAAATATTCGATAGGATAAACAGATTTTACCCAACTGTCAACGTCCACCTTGTTTTACCTAAAGCTCTTGGAAGAACTCTTCTCAAAGAGGGTAATACGGTGATCTCCTGCATACCGACAGTAAAAATCAGGCGTATTTTTGGACTTGAGGAGATGATGCTTAAGAGGCAATTGCACACACTGTTTTTGCCTCATGGCTATAGCAGACAGGATCTAACTCAAGCTATTTTATTAGAAAAAAATGTCCTCGTCTTAGGAAAAAAGATGATCGATATTTTTTATTCTCTAGGTCTAAAACTTAACTTTCAAACCCTAGTGAGCGTGGGAAATTACCGCTATCTTTACTATCTTAGACATGAAGTTGAGATGGAACAGAATATTGAAGCACACTTTTTATCGACACCCCATCATCGGGCTATTTTCTTCCCATGTGACCAAGAATCACCTGAACACATCCATTATTTAAGGGAACATTTAAAAAAAGATTGGGAACTATTTGTAAAGTATCATGCAAAAAAGACAAATGATCCAATCAATATTGAGCTGAAGCCTACTGAAAAGCTTGATTGCCCCTACATATATCCCTATCTTAAAAAAGGGGCCCTTTTTGTTGTGGAAGAATCAAGCGTTGTTTACGATGCGCTATTTTTTGATACCCCTACATTTTTTTTCAAGGATCATCCAGAAATCGATACTTTAGGGATAAAATTTGATCCAAATTTGGAGGAAGGATTTAAAAAAATAGATCGTTTAAGGATCAAAAAAAAAGAGATTCTCCCGTATGTTTTTGACCTGTATACTTCCCTAGATCAGATCGAACAAAAGCTAAACCTTCTTTTAACGGATATCGCAGCTCAAGATGATCAAATCTTCTAAGTGTATTATCGTCTCTTTTCCGCACCATCTCGATCATCTGGTTCCGATCAGTTACTATGAAAAAATACCGCTAGTTGTCTGTAATCCAAAAACCCAAGAAGCTCTTTTAGAGTTTTATCCATGGGTCCCTTTTACCATGATGAATCAATTTGAAGGATTGGGAAAAATCGACGAAATCATCAGTACCTCTACAAGCGAGACACCGATCAAAGGCCTCCATGAGGCGCTCTATCAAAAAGCTCCATTGATGGTCCGCTACCATCATGGATACTCGGATAAAGTTCAGGATTTTTCCTCCTATGATAAGGTGCTGTTTTATAAAGATTTTCCCAACCACCGACTAAGGTTTTATCACGAATTTAGAGATCTAATGGTAAAAAAAGCCAAACTCTTTTTGCCAAAAAAAAGAGGGCAATCCCCCCTTTTAGTAACACTTACGTGGGATTCACCAGAACATACAAAAAATCTGGAAACACTGCTTAAGCACCCGAAAAAAGATCTCTTTTTGTTTAGAATTCATCCTATACGTGCAGAAAAAACGCTTGAGCATATTCTATTGGAGGCAAAACATGGACTTCAACTACTGTCTCATGAATGCCCTTATATTTACCCTTTTTTAGAGTTTGCAAAAGGGGTTCTTACAGATCGTTCAAGCATAGGATACGACGCGCTCTATTTTCAAAAGCCTTTGATGGTCCTAGATGATGTCCCTTTGAAAAAATTTTCTGAAAGCTCCATCGATAGCTGGATTGAGGCCTGCTTGAA
Organism: Chlamydiota bacterium; assembly: GCA_010031885.1. Classification (GTDB taxonomy): domain Bacteria; phylum Chlamydiota; class Chlamydiia; order Chlamydiales; family RGXB01; genus RGXB01. The sequence goes on from RGYU01000009.1 coordinate 23,737, forward strand.
TTCAGAAAAAATTGTCGATCACCGCTATATGTATCACCAAATTTTTGGCTAACTTGACCTTAAATTGGGGGTAATATCTGCACATGATCTAAATAAGACAATTCGTGGACTGCGGGACTCGCCTCAATTGAATAGGCATACCCGCCCTCTTTCAGGGGATCTATGCTTTTTACAACACCTACCTGTAAACCTCTGGGAAACACACCATCCAGTCCGGTCGTTACCAATAGGTCACCTTGTAAAATCAGGTGTTCTGTTCGCAAATCAAAAGGGCCACCCTCTTCATCAGCAAAATCGTAATTAAAACCATATCCACTTAAAGTGTTATGAGAAATGCGCCATGCAGGATTCTTGAGACCCTGGATTACACCCTTGGCTAACAGAGCTCCTTTCAGTGGGCGTACTTTTTCCAAAAGAACATCTATCCACTCCATCGTGAGATTTTTGTGCTCCTCATTTTTGAAAAGACTCTCCTCATTTTTAAGTAAAGTAGCTAATTCTTTTAATCGCTCCTCAAGGTAAATCCCCTTTTTACCCCGATCTACACGCACTGCAACTTGCAACTTCGGATCAGTAATCAGACGCACAAGACTCTTTTTTTCTAGCACCTCTTCCACTACTCCTACCACCCCTTTTCCAAGAACCACGGGGCTTTTTTTTGCAATCACATGAGCTCCTAAATGCCTGTTGTCCGCTTCGCCACGATCAACCCAGATAAAAGAGCCAAAAGAAATATTTTCCCGAAAAATTACTTTAGCCTGGATCGCATTGCATTCCTTTTGTTCGTACTGAAGCTGGTTACGTATGGCAGCCAGTTCATCTTTGAGTAACAGGTTTTCTAAACTTAAAAGCTCCATCGTGGTGTCGGTTGTAGATTTTGAGCTACTAAACAAACCCTGTACTTTTGAGCGCAGTCTTATCTCTTTGAAAAAGGGGATCTGCATGATTACAAAAAGGACAAGAGTAAATATCAGTAAATGGGATGCGAGTTTTTTATCCATGACCTATCCTTTCAAAAACTTCTTTTAAAATAGGAATATTCGCATGATTCACCCCTAAAACATTAATCCTGGAATCATCCAGAAGGTAGATACTCTCTTTGCGAAGTTTTAAAATTAGATCTTGGGGAATCCCTAGATAAGAGAAAAATCCGTTTCCATGAAGAAATTCTTTTTTGTGCTGAATCCAAGGCTTTAGCGCATCAAATAATAGATGACGCATATTTTTTGCACGCAAGCGATGATGCTCCAGATTCTTAAGCCATCCGCTCCTTAAATCATGATCTTTCATGATCATCCCGGCGACAAGTGCACCATGCGCACTCGGGTTGGAATAGTTACGACGCACAATCTGTTTGAGTGTACTTTGCATCGCCTCAATGGAGTGGCTATGATTTACAATCATCAAGGCCCCTACCCTTTCGTTGTAAAGATCCATCATCTTGGAAAAAGATAAAGCGACGCACATCTCCAGACCCGCTTTGTAAAAAGACTCTACAGCATAACGATCTTTCTCTAAACCCTCACCAAGACCTAAATATGCTACATCAAAAAAAGGGAAAAGACCCCTTTTTTGAAACTTTTCTAAGACAAGATCCCATTCTTGTGGATCAAGATCGACCCCCGTTGGATTGTGGCAGCATCCATGTAAAACTACGATTGACCCTTTTTCCAGTGTATCTAGAAAATCGATAAATTCCTGTTTTTTGGGCGTATGCGTGTTTCGGTCATAATAAGGGTAGGTGCGTACATCAAGCCCAGCCGCTTTGAAGACTCCATGGTGATTAGGCCAAGTGGGATCCGATACATAGATAGGCTTTTGCATTTCAATTTTTAAATAATCGGCCAAAATACGCAGTGCACCGGTACCCCCAAGACTTTGCATCGCAACAATAAAAGAGCTTTCATCGTTGAATAAGAGTTTTTTGGATTCACTTATGAATTGCAAATCACCTTCTATCGGCAAATAAGTCTTAGATTGTTGGATTCCAAGTAATTTTTGCTCTGCCAACTTGACAGAATCCATCACAGGGCATTTACCCTGTTCGTCTAAATAGATTCCTATACCCAAATTGATTTTCAAGGGGTTTGGATCCTTGGCCCACATTCTGCCAATTTCTAAAACCAAATCGGCCGGCTGTGAACCAATGTGCTCGAAAAACAGGTTTTTCATACGTATTCTCTTACATAGTTAAAAGATCTCAAAGACTAAGAAATCACTTTGGATGTTACTGATCTATTAGGAAGAATAATAGAAAAAAAGGAAATTTAATTCTTTAGGAAATGATTACTTAAGAAGCTCTACCTTGCCTGTACCGATTTTATAAAATCCACCGCTACAAGCTAGTTTTTTCTGGTCATAGAATTTTTTAAGCCTTGGGTCATTTTTGATTTGATTGACCACAAAATAGACATTATCTTTGACAGCCGCTTCCCAGCTTTTTGCCTCTTTGATGGCAGGATCCATCAGCGTAGCAATGTGCTCTATCTCCTTTGCGTCATCGTTCATAACAGCCCTTATGGCGCCACAAGACTCATGGCCCAGTACAAAAATTAGGTTTGCTCCAAAAGTTTTGGCGCAAAATTCAATACTTTCCAACTCGACGGCACCAAGAACATTCCCAGCAATTCGCACGACATATAGATCGCCCGTCGACTGATCAAAGATCACCTCCGGTATCACCCTTGAATCTGAGCAGCAAAGGACAATTGCAAATGGTTTTTGACCTAGAAGAAGTTGGCTGCGCCGGCTTGTTGAGTGGTCTGCATACAAAGTTTTATCTAAAATATATCGATTATTCCCATCAACCAGTTCTTTCAAGGCATCCTTTGGCGTTAATCCAAAGAGGGCTGAAAAAAAACCAAGTAGAAATAAGGGTAGAAGATATCGCATATTTTTTTTAATTAATTGATTAAAAAAATTTTGTCAAAAAAATAGGATCTTTTGTGAAAAAAATGGAGCATAGCGGACTCGAACCGCTGACCCCAACGCTGCCAGCGTTGTGCTCTACCAACTGAGCTAATACCCCGTCAGGTTATTCCTTCCCCTCTACAGCCTCTAAAAATGCCTGGAGTTGCTTAGAGCGGGTAGGATGACGCATTTTTCTCAAAGCCTTGGCTTCAATTTGTCGCACCCTTTCACGAGTTACCTTAAATTGAACACCCACCTCTTCGAGAGTTTTCGGTTTTCCGTCAAGCAAACCGAACCGTTCGATTAATACTGTACGCTCTCTATCAGTTAATGTCGAGAGGACTTCATTCATTTTGTCTTTCAAAATGGAATAACCGGTTGCATCTGCAGGAGACTCAGTAGCCGTATCTTCAAGGAAATCACCAAATTGGCTCTCTCCGCTATCCCCTACCTCCGCTTGTAAAGAAATGGGGTGCTGGGCAATACGGTAGATCTCGCGGACACGGTCAGGAGTCAGCCCAAGCTCTTTTGCAAGCTCTTCAGGCGTTGGCTCCTTACCAGTTTCCATCATAAGTTTCTTGGCACCTCTTAAAACCCGATTGATCGTTTCAATCATGTGTACGGGTATACGGATCGTACGGGCTTGATCAGCAATCGCCCGCGTTACGGCTTGGCGAATCCACCAAGTAGCATATGTAGAAAATTTATAACCGCGGCGGTATTCAAATTTTTCTACAGCCTTCATCAGTCCCAAGTTGCCCTCTTGGATCAAATCTAAGAACGATAAACCACGGTTAGTATATTTTTTTGCAATCGAGATGACAAGGCGAAGGTTAGAATCCACCATCTCTTTTTTTGCTTCCTGGCTCTTGTCCATCCAGCGCTGCAACATGCGGACGTCTTTTTTGTACTCGTCCAAAGTTCTGCCAGCAGCTAGCTCTCTTAAGAAGAGACGGCGCCTTCCAGAAAAAAGTTTTTGAGCAGCAAACCGGTTTTTTTCGGCCCGAGGAATGAGTTCTTTGATCTCTTTTTCTAAGTTTAACAAACGATCATAACTGGATAGAATTACCTCACCAAAATCCTCGATGACCGAGTATTTAAGGTGCATACGCCGTAAATAGGCCTGTGTACGGATGCGACTTTTTTCAATCGCTTCCAAAAGTCGAATTTTTTCCGCTTTGTTATTTTCCACCTCTTTAAGTTTTAAAAGCTGTGGTTCTAAAAAAGCATCTTCTTTGGAGAGTAATTCTTCAAGCTTGGGCAATAATTGCATAAACTTGGCACGATCTTCGACCTCTTTTTCGGCTACGATCTTATCAAAACGCTCTTTACCGGCGATCAAATAGCGGATGATAGAGCAAGTCTCTCTTTCAGAGTAGCGAAAACGCATGATGATTCTTTCTATCTGCATTTGCGCTTTTTCGATTCTCTTTGAAATTTCGACTTCTTCCTCTCTGGTAAGTAGAGGAACCGCTCCCATTTCCTTGAGATACGCGCGGACAGGATCATCTGCAGCAGCGTCAGATCTTTTGGGCAAAAGCTCTAACTCTTTTGCCTCTTTCTTTCGCTCTTTCTGCTTTTCGATTTCTGCTTGGTTATAAATCTGGATATCCATCCCGCTCAAGAAGATCAAAACTTGGTCAATCTCTTCCGCGGTATCAAACGTCATCGGAAGGATATCATTGATCTCTTCGTAGGTAATGAATCCCTGTTCCTTAGCAACAGCGACCAGCTCCTCGATTTTTTGCTGATATTGAGGATCCGTGTGTTGACTGTCGGATGGTTTGCTCATATTCATGATATTGTTATATGAATAGCACTTAATGTCAAGTTTTGAACAATCGACTAACCGGATGACAAAAATCGTTGGATGAGATTTAAAGAAAGGATGCAAAAAAAGTTTTATTCGTGATTCGCCGAGCCCCATCAGATCTTCATGCAATACTGCAAAAATTTTTAAAAAATAAGTTTTTTGATTCGGAAATAGAGCTAGAAAAACCCTTTTCTAAAATAGGCAGGGTGGCAGATCTAGTCTTTGAAAAAGAAAAATTGGTTGTTGAGATCCAAACATCCTTAATTAGAGTAACCGAAATGCTCCAACGTCAAGAGGATTACAAAAAAGTGGGCTACTCGGTTCTGTGGCTAGTGCATCGAGACCTTTTCTTAAAAGAGAATAGGCCACTTGTCACACGCTTTTTTTACAAAAAACGGGCCTATGCATTCTCTTTTGGCCCACAAAACCAATTCCATTTCTATAATCTCAACCTTCAACAAATACAAGTCGAAAAGATCCTTTGTCGACCCCCTCTTTTCGAACGGATTCTTCGGTTTATTTTTGGATTCTAAAACGGTACGAGTAAGAATAAAGCCACAAAAAATAGGCACTTACAGAAAATGCCAAAAGGCAGTGCACCAGTTCTTTCATCGGAAAGTAACGCTGCAAACTCAACGATTCATCGTAGGAGTTTTTGTAAAGCGTCCACGTCTCCTTGCGAAAGTCCTCAAGTGCCTCTTCCGCAACAAATTCGTTAATAAATTTTTCTTTAAACTGATACTCTACCTGTTTCTCTTGGTATTCAAATGCTGCGCCCAGGAAAAAAGAGCCTTTAGGTCCGGGCTGCACGTTGAAATGGTCTATCTTCACCTCTTCTACAGGATATTGGCACGTGTAATCAAAAAATTTTATAACAAAATTTGTACCCAAATAAAGATTAGACAACAAAATTAGAAAAAATAGGCCTTGCCACATGAAAATCCTTTTAGCAAAACGACTACCCTGTTATAGTTGGAACGATAGTTTTTAGGAAAGTACAATATCTATGGCCGAAAAGAAACCAAAAGGTCCTCAAAAGCGTCCAAGCGCCCTCAAAAGAGACATGCAAGCTGAGACACGCCGTTTGAGAAACCGTTCGCGCAAAGCCGAAATCTTTACAGAACGCAAAAAATTAGAGGCTGCTCCTGCTGAAAAAAAATCTTCACATCTCAGCAATGTAGTGAGCCTTTTGGACAAAGCTGCTAAAAAAGGGACTATCCACCCAAATAAAGCAAGCCGTCTCAAATCCCGTTTGGCGGTTCGCACAAACAAGGCTTTGGCTAAATAATTTTCTTTGAGATAAAGAATGATCATTGAAGGGGTCCTTTCCAGGACCCCTTTTCTTTTTCTAAACCCTGGCCACTACCTTGTGTGGTATTTGCGACAAGAACGTCACCTCGTAACGGCGCGGTTCCATCTTTTTGTAGACCGCTCTTAGAACCTCTACATCCAACTTCAAATTCTGCATCAATCGTCTAAAAAAGAGGCTATCCTTGAAATCCTCTAACGATTTTCTAGACGTGAAGATCAAAAATGGGCATCTCTCTTCTTTCATTAGAGCAAGTTGAAATTGATCAAGGGAGTTTTTGGAGGTATAGATGTGCACATTTGCAAAAAGATTTAAAAAGTGATCCAAAAGCCCTTTCTTTTCTTTGATAAAGTAAAAATGGATATTTGGACTATACGAGGTTAAAAGGGCTAAATCCATCCAAGAGCGCGGTATAAACATGTACATTCTTTTGCGCATTGATTCATCCATTTCGGGTTCAACCAAGTCAACATGGTACATTCGTCCTACAGTCATTCTTAATAAATAGTGCATAGACCGTGCAGAAAGCCTGCTAAAAACGTATCCAAAAAAAGTTAAGGTAGAAAGAGCTACAAAAAAGAATCCGTTTCTCGGATTCTCAAAAAATGAAATTGCTACCGATGCAACTGCAACGCCTAAAAAGCTTAAAAAATTGGTTGCAGCAACTACTTGTCCCCTTCTTTCAATCGGTGTGTTTGTCTGGTAAAATGCATCAAACGGGACGATGTACATGCCACCTGTGAGCCCGAGAAGGAAAAGACACATAGCTGTTGCCCAGTAAAATGGCAAGAGTGGCATGATTAAAAGGGCAATTCCCGATACAAGACCCGCTATTGCAGATAGGCCGATCTCCGCCTCCTTACGAGACAATTTTCCCGCAAGCCAACCGCCAATCGATATACCAACAGCAGCCGCAACAAATACATTTCCCCCGTCCTCTTTTGTTAACCCTAGCGACTCTATTGCATAAGGGATCATATTCATTTGCACAAAGGCCGCTACAAATAAAAAGAACGTTGAGCCAAAAATTGATGTCAGTAAAAAAGGTGTAGTGCGACATAGGCGTAAGGTGTCATAAACCTCTTTTATAAAGATGGGTGACGCCTTCATTGGGGTTGCAACGGCGGGAGTCGGGCGGACGCACAAAGAGGCAAAAAAACCAATAAGGGCAATCCAAAAACAAAATGTTGACGCGAAGGTATAATCCCCGCCCGAATGGGTTGATAAAACCCCCCCCATCACCATACCGACAATCACAGCTAGGTAGGTGGACGCGGTGATGACCCCGTTCGCTTTGGGTATCTCCTCTCTTGAAACAAGCTCTGCTATGATGCTATATTTTGGCGGGCCCATCAAAGCGGCGACAACCGACAATAGAAACAACAACGCGTAACAAGCGGTAGAACTTTGGAAATAAAAGGCAAGTATTCCTACCAAAGTCACCAGGACTTCCCCAAACTTGAGGGCGACCATAAATTTTTGTTTGCTAATTTTATCAGCTAATTTTCCGGCAAAAGAGGAGAAGAGTAAAAACGGAAGAACGTAAATGATGCCCACCATCGACATAATTTCGCTTGAACCTTTTTCTCCCTGGATCGTGATCAGCAGGAATATAGTTAAAAATTTAAAGAGGTTATCCACAAGGGCAGAAGTAAACTGCGCGATGTTATGAAACATCAAGGAGTCTTTGAAAAAGCTGCTCCCCTCTTGGTAGAGGGAAAAACTTGAAAGACGCGCCCGTTGAAACGGAGTTTTCGTTTTAATCCTCATCGGATATCCTCTTTTATACGATGACTTTATCACATTTGTCCGAATCGGCGAAAGAGCTTTTCGCCCCTCAAAACCTCGGCACGATCATTCAAGGGAATCATATTCAATATCTTATTGAAGAATTAAAAAAAAGATTAACTATAGGTTTTCCCCAAAAAAGATCCGTCCTTGTGGAGACATCCTCAATAAAAAATTTTTTAAAAACCGAATTAGAAACCTTTGCGGGGATCGATTTTGTAGAACCGGCACAATTCGACCCGTTTTTGCGCTATAGAATCGATAAAGAACTTGCCGAGGTATTCCATTTGTACGCCAAATTCGGTGGAGAAGAGCTTGAAAACTGGCTTAAAACCCCTTCTTTGGAAGCCGATCTTTACCGCCAGCACGTGCGACGCAGTGTCCCTTTAAGGGCCTCCGAGGTGCACCTATTTCACCCCACCTACCTCCCCAAGTGGTACCTCGATCCCCTGTTAAGGCGTTCGAAAAATATTAAACTATTTTTTTACATTCTCTCCCCCTCTCCCCTATTTTTGATGGATTTGATCCAAGAAAAACATTTGATGGGAGATTTAATGGGTCAAGCATATGTGGAGGACCAATACCGCCTTTTGGCAAATCTGATCCCCTATAAGCTTCCTCTTTTTAGATTAGTGGAAAAATATGCGACGACCGTGGTTGATGTATTTCAAGAGCCCTTGGGGACCTCTAGCCTTTCTAAACTCAAACATAACTTGTACCACCAACAATCTTTGCCGATCGAGCCAGATGCCTCTTTAAACATACTTGCCTCCACCTCTGCTTACGAAGAAGTGAAAAACTGCTTTTTGCATCTTTACACTCTTTTAGACTACAACACGAACCTCAAACCCTCTGACATCACTATTTTTGCTGA
>RGYU01000081.1 GCA_010031885.1 Chlamydiota bacterium
ACCATGGGTTCCCTTTAAAAAAATTGAAAAAAGGTTTTAATAAAAAAAAGAAAGAATAAATATAAAAAGCAAAGTGAAAGGCATAAGTCAAAATAAAAGTCAAAGTAATAATAAAAAAATGAGTCTAACAATAACATCATTATTAGCGTCAACACTGGAGAACATGGTGAAGAAGGCGGTAAGAGATGCGTTGCAGTCGTGTAGGGAGAGATACCCGAACATAGACGTGGAAGCGGAGTGTCGTCTGCAAGGAGTGTCGGACATGAGACTAGAGATAAAGTCAATGCCGAAGCGAACAGAGGGAAAGGTAAAGGTAAAGGAAAGAAAGGTAAGTAAGTTAGTGCCACTGCCATTTAACGAATCGTCAGAGTTGTGCTGCCAAGCGTTGTGCTACAACAAAGGGCTGTACACACAATGCCAAAGTGTGCGAGAAGGAGAAGAAGAGTACTGCCGAAGTTGCGGCGAAGAAGGAGCGAAGTGGGGCACAGTAGAGGAAAGAAAGAGTGTAGGTCTATACGAATACGAAGGAAAGTGTGGTCGCAAGCCAATATCCTATTTAAAAGTGTTAGAAAAGTTAAAAATAGAAGGAGATGACAGCGGTGGAGGCAGAGGAAGTAGTGGATCTGTTTGCGCAAATCTCATCGGATCCAGAGCCGATGAAAAACGAGGTAGTGGCGAAAGCAGTAGAGAAAGAGGTAGTGGCGAAATCGAAGAAGCTGAGCGAAGAAGAACGTGCAGCGAAAAAAGCAGCCCTAGAAGCAGAAAAGGCACAAGCGAAAGCAGAAAAGGAGGCTCAATTGGCAGCAGCAAAGGCACAAGCAAAAGCAGAAAAAGAGGCGCAATTAGCAGCAGCGAAGGCAGAAAAAGAGGCAGCAGCAAAGGCGAAAAAAGATGCCGAAAAGGCAGAAAAAGAGGCGCAATTGGCAGCAGCAAAAGCAGAAAAAGAGGCACAAGCAAAAGCTCAAGCGCAAGCGAAAAAAGATTCTGAAAAGGCTACAAAAAAGCCCAAGAAAGAGGCAGAAAAAGCAGAAAAAAAAGAGGTAGAGACTTCAAAAGCTGTGGTGGCTTCAAAAGCTGTAGAGACGGTGGCTTCAAAAGCTGTAGAGACGGTGGCTTCAAAAGCTGTAGTGGCTTCAAAAGCTGTAGAGGCTTCAAAAGCTGTAGAGGCTTCAAAAGCTGTAGATGAAGAAGAAGCAAAGCCAACAAAGGTGACAGTAACTCGCATAAAAATAGATGGCGTAGAGTACATGAAGTCGTCAGCCAATATCCTCTATGACCCGAATACAAAGGAAGAGATGGGACTATGGGATCCAGTAGAGCAAAAGATCAAAGAGCTGCCAGAAGATGAAGAGGAGGAAGATGAGTACGAGGATGAAGAAGCCTAAGTATAGTATATAGTATATAGTATATGTTGTTAAGTATAAATATAAGTATTTTTTCCCAACTCATAAATCAAGATTGTCACTCATTTAAGGGGAACCGATGGTTTCAACGACAGTGCCTTTGGCCCCTATAACCCCTCCTTTTAATTGTAACTTATAAATCAAGATTGTCACTCATTTTTTTACCGCGAGTACCACGGGAGCACAGTGCAACCCATTTGTTACACTACGGGGGGATGCCCCCCGTTAACCCCCCCATAGTGCAGCACAGTTGATCCCAACTCATAAATCAAGATTATCACTCATTTTTTACCGCGAGTACCACGGGAGCACAGTGCAACCCATTTGTTACACTACGGGGGCGATGCCCCCGTTAACCCCCATGGTGGCACAGTGCAACCCATTTTTTACCGCGAGTACCACGGGAGCACAGTGCAACCCATTTGTTACACTACGGGGGCGATGCCCCCGTTAACCCCCATTTGTTACACTGGTGACACAGTAAAACTTTATAAATATCCCAATAAAAGGAGGGGTCTAAGGGGCCAAAGGCACTGTCGTTGAAACCTTGGTTCCCTTTACTAAAAGTTTTTTTGTCTTTTGGTTTTTGGACATTCTTAAAAATGTCCAAAATAGAGAATTCCAAAATAATGTTGAAAAACACATTCATGATACAAAAAAGTTGCAAAAAAGTTGCCAAAATATTTTAAACACGAATGTTGTTACTGTTTATGATGTGATTTTGTTAGTATATCTGAAAAAAATACAGACGCAAAATAAAAATGATACTAAAGGATAATATTTCGGGTTAATTAAATTTTGGCAACTTTTGGGTATCCTAAAATGATACAAAAAGTTGCCAAAAAGTTGCCAAATTATTTTCGACATAAATATTGTTACTGTATATGATGCCATTTTGTTAGTATCTCTGAAACAAATACAGACGCAAAATAAAAATGATACTAAAGGATAATATTTCGTTCATTCATTTAGGCAACTTTTCTAACTATCTTTTATAAAATGGATACTAAAAAGTTGCCAAAAGTTGCCAATATAAATGTATTGCCAAACACTGACGCAAATCAGAAAGAGATTGTTAGTAGCGATGAAGAAAATACACAGCATAATAAAAATGATACTAAAAAAGTAGCTAAAACATTTTCGTGTAAAAAATGTAACTATACATCGTTTAATTCTTATAATTATAAAAAACACTTGGCAACTGATAAACACAAGGATAGTAAAAAGTTGCCAAAAGTAGCCAATTTATTTTTGTGTAAATGTGGAAAAATGTATAAATATAAATCTGGGCTTTATAAACACAAAAACACATGTACATTTAACCAATCAGAACCATCTGTTTTAGAAGGGGATACTAACAAGGAACTGATTAGTTATTTAATCAAAGAAAATACTGAAATTAAGCAAATTTTAATAGAACAAAACAAAAATATGTTAGAAATGTCTAAAAATGTTGGCAATAATAACAACAATACTAACAACAATAATTTTAATTTACAGTTTTTTTTAAATAATACGTGCAAAGATGCCCTAAATATTATGGATTTTGTTAGTCAGTTAAGCTTAACATTGAATGACTTGGAGGAAACAAGTAGATTAGGTTTCGTAGAAGGAATCACCAAAATAGTGATGAATGGGTTGAATAAGTTGGACAAAATTAATAGACCATTGCATTGTTCTGACGTCAAAAGAGAGGTAATGTACATTAAAGATAATG
>RGYU01000082.1 GCA_010031885.1 Chlamydiota bacterium
TGCTATTTCAAAATCAATCTTTCTCATCAATCGTCTAAAACATTCAACAAATAAAAATACTTGCTGCCAGCTCAAGGAATTACTTTTAAAATGTTCTACCGAACAATCTTGGACAAGTTCTGAAAAAATAAAAATAGAAGAAGCAATCCAAAGTCTTGATCAACCCGATGCAACTTTTGATTGGCAAAATATTCTTGTTATCCTTGAATCCAAAAAGAGCGTGCTATCAGGTAAACTTGTAGAAAATGCGCACCATTTCAAAAACGAATTTTTAGAGCTTGCAGAACAGCTTCTTAAAGTCCTCTCTACATCTCTTTTTAGGCAGGGAAACCCTATTCGAGCCCAGCTAGATTTTTGTATCTGTTATTTGCGCCGAGCGACTTTTGATCCCTCTGTTGAATTGACTGACCAAAAATTTTTGGATTATTTAGACCAACTTATTCATAGGCTTTCTTTTATTCAAAATAAAGACGATCTTTTTCATCAGTTAAGGACAAGGCTAAATGAAATTATTCTTACGTCAAAAAACACGTCTTTTTGTGAAAATCGATTTTCTCAGGAACTACTGGAAGTTTGTGAAGCATTGCTCCCATTTTTCGAGGACTCAGGAACTGTTGTAAAAATTTTTGAGACGTTTCAATCTGTTTTTCAAGGAACAAAAATCTCTTGGTCTCATCCTGCAAAACACATAGCTGTTCTCCCCCATACGTATTCTTCCAATCGGTTACTAGATATTGGTGAGGAGGCCGGGCCCTGTACACCATCACACCATCGCTCTGCGACACCAAGTGAATGGTCGGTGTTAAGACAGGCACTACCTACCTCTAAGCAAGACCCCTACCTCAAAGATCTTCAAGTAGCCCTACAAAAATATCTCAAGCTTTTAAAAGGGGATCTATTTACAACCCTCTCTCAATCGTTGAACATAGGTGAAAAAAATAGCCCAGACCAAAAATCTTGTTTTAAGTTTTTAAAAGAGGATCTCTCGTCAGACCCTGGTGCGGGTAGCTATAGTCCAAAACAACCCCTAAAACATCTATTGATTGTTCGTTATGAGCACCTTTTTTCAAAAATTTCAGACCTAATTCTTAATTGTTGGCTGCCAAATCTCCATCTTTCCATTCTTTCTATTGTTGACCCTCAAAAGGACGCATTAACTGTTGAACCCTTAGAAAAGCTTACAACAACCTTTCGTCAATTTTCGATTGATTTAGACCATTTCAGCCAGCATATAAGTCCTCAAAATCGGGATAAATTTCTCAAGAACAGACGTACAAAAAGGCAGCGATCTGTCTCTAATTATTTTCATACGGGGTGGAGCTCAAGCAATTTTTTAGCAAAAAAATTTTCGGAACATTTTAGCTTATCCTCAGTTTTATCCTGCATACTAGACAAATCGGTCATCCCTTTTGACCAAGCCCTTGATCACAGCTTAGTACGCCCTTTTGTCAAATTATTTGATTTTGCGCTGAAAGGGTTTATTCATTTTACCTCAAGAATATTGCTCACACTCATCCCCTATGAAAAGATCACCGGTAAATTTTTGGATAAATTTATAACCTCAGACTTTTTACATCGAATGTACCGCTCCCTTCTCGAACTTTTTTTAGAGGACTACAGAAGCAAATTGGAGAACGGATTCAATACGGATTTGGGCCATAGGGTTGATCCGGATACAGCAAAAGAATTCTTAATGTCTTTAACAGAAGTATTTGAAAAATCAAAAGGAATGGACCCTAAAGGGTTAAAAAATTCCTACTTACAAAAAATTCCCACTCCAATCAGACTGAATTTTTATGATCTGGCCAGTAAGGGGGTTCAGACTGCTTGGGAAAACCTTCTAAGCCCCTCCAGTGTGAATAAAACTTTTGACTCAATCACGGCTGCTCTTGAGAAGAAAAGTCAACAGCACAATGGGGAATTGGTCGAACCTATTCTTATTGGAATGAGCGATCAGGATCTTGAGCATGCTTTAGCGCGACACCTGGTAAACGATTTATTCGCAAAAAAAAATACCCTTCCCCTAGAGGCCCATTTTGAACAACTTAGGCAATTTATTCTGGACTTACCCTCACCTCAAAAAAGAGATGCTTTCATCCCTGCATTCAATATCCTAAAAAAAGCTATGGCTGACGGTTTAGAAAAGATAGATCCGGTGATTGTCGGCCGATCTGCCGAAATTTTAAGCCGAAAAATGAGAGAAATTGAGTGCAATCTTTTAAAAGGCAGTACAAATCTGGAAGAATTGATTGAGGATTTACGCCAAAGCGTCCATCACCTGAGATTTGAAAGCTCAATAGATCAAGACTTTAGATTTAAGGATATGATTTTACCCTGGTTACACAAAACGATAGAAACAGTTTTGATTAGCATACGCGAAATAATGACAGACAAAGAATTGATAAAAAGAATACTTTTAGACCAACTTTATCCGAAGTAAAAGGGTATACATCTGTCCTAATCCCTTAAGACAGATGTACATCTTTTAGGAAATTATTTATTCCCTTTTCTGTTTGCACACTTATCGCATTTATCGCAATTTTCTGATTTTTTATTGCTCTTTTTGTTCATAGAACCATTATTTGAACAAGAAGCGAGTCCTGCAAATGTTAAAGCGAATGTCGCTAATGTTAAAAACTTCTTCATATATACCTCTCTCTATTTTTTATTTAAAAAATTTTATTATATTCAGCAAGGAATTTTGAAAAAAAAATTATTTTTACCTAAGTCAGAATGGCTTAAGAACAATAAAAATCGAACGAGATTTTGAAAATTTTAGAAAAATTAGTCTGGAAAAAACCGGCTAAATGCCTCTGGCAGGCTTGAGTCAATAACCATTTTTTGGTTTAAAATCGGATGGACGAACTGTAACCATTTGGCGTGAAGATACATCCGTTCAAATCGTCTTTTGGAGGTAGAATAGACAAGGTCACCAACAATTGGATGGTCTAATGCATTAAGATGGACACGAATCTGATGTGTGCGCCCTGTTTTTGGGAAGCATTCGACCAGGGAAAACTCTTTATTGGCTTTAATCGAACGAACGAAGGTTTTAGCCTCTAATCCGTCTTTTTTAATTCCAAATCTTTCA
>RGYU01000083.1 GCA_010031885.1 Chlamydiota bacterium
ATTGATCCCCAACAAAAAGCCGAAGTAGATGGTCCTTCCCTCAAAGTGGGCAAGAAGAGCTCCTAAGTTGAATGCATTCAAACTTTCCATCATGAGGATTCTTGAAGGGCGATTTCCGATGAATGTGGTGTTCGGGTTATCGGTCTTTTGTCCGGTTGCAAGCGCTATTGACTGGGCTAAAAGATTCGCGTTCAATTTTTGATGAAGCGTTGTGTGGTCATTTTCAATATTCACCTTGGAATGGGATTCACAAAAACCCACAACAGTCATGTCCAAATGGAAAGTCCCTTGGTGTACTGCCTGATAGTAGGAGTGTTGGTCATTCGTCAAAACCCCGCCAAAGACGATATTTTGCGTCTTTTTGAGTGTAAATTGTCCATCCTTAGTGACCGATTTCCCGTTCGACTCCATAAATAACTGCTGAAAATGGGATGTGAGGCGTCTTAAATCGTACGCATATGGGGCTATTAAAGTTCCCTCTGCACCCAGTACCGTTGAATTCCAGTAAGCTAGGAGCGCATCCATCAGGGCCGGATTCTTTTTTGGATCTTTTTCCAAAAGGGTCATGTCTGTCGCATGTGCCCCTTTCAAAAAATCCATCACTACTTCCTCTCCGTAGCAAAGAATTAACGGTAGCACCCCAATCATTGAAGTGACAGAATAACGGCCACCAACACTGTCTTCCATATAGAAAATATCGCCAAATGTTTTGGAGTCGTCCATGGGGCTTTTGGGTGTGGTGACGCAAACGAAATGTTTTTTCGCCTCAATCCCCATCTTTTGATAGAGTTCTTTCATCAACTCCAAATTAGATTGGATTTCTAATGTACCACCCGACTTGCTACAAAAAATAAACAGCGTGTCTTTTAAAGACACGTGCCCTAAGACATCCTCTGTATTTCGTGGATCAATGTTAGCGATAAAATAAATTTCACGATTTTTTGGGTAGCGGCTCAATCCTAAGTGTATCGCCTCTGTACCAAGATTTGATCCCCCTATCCCGACTACTACAACATGCTTGAATGGACAGTTTTTGGAAAACTGGGCCGCCTTCTTGATCTCTTTTTGGTTGAACTCATCATAAGGATCGCGACACTTCATGTGGCTTACTGCACGATTTTCCGATGGGTAGCCATGAATCGCATTAACAACTTTACCATCAAAAATTTCTTGCATCTTTTCGAAAAGTTTCATGCAACAAAGGGTCCTAAGGTTTTTCCCTTTATCGCAATTTGTTGAATTAAAATCGAGAGAATGCTAAATTATTGAGCATTCGGAGCATAGCGCAGCGGCTAGCGCAATTGGTTTGGGACCAATGGGTCGGGGGTTCAAATCCCTCTGCTCCGAATTTATTTTACAAATCTTTATATAAAGACTACTTCCCCTTCAGCGGCTTCAAATCCTTGTATACCACGCATTCCAAAGCGACTTACCTTCCCATCTATTGCGTAAAGCTTTTCTAATCTATGCCACATTTGGGGAATCATTTCCTCAGGAATACATCGTACGTTGTGATCATACAACTTCAAAACATCATCGATTTTTTTTAACACATTTTCATCCACCATCTCATCTTTGGGTAAGATAATACCAATATTTCCCTCAAATGGATCATTTTCAATTTCAAAATGGGTAAACCGATTTTTGGATAATAACTGGGCTAAATGTGAAATTCGAAATGTTTCAAGATCTGTAAAAAAAACTGAAAATTGCACCGTATCTGGAGCAAACGACGCAATCCTGTGCAAATATTCAGATAAAACATTCACTGCAAACAGGGTTTGCAGATGCAAAGAGGCTGTCTTCATTTGATATACATCTGCCATCCATTCATCAAGACGATTTTTTAAGGACAAAGAAATAGGATGCATTTTAGTCCAGTCAAGCGGACCCCGATAAAGAAGAATTTTTTCGCAACCAGGTGCTTTTTGACATAAAGACTCGAGAACATTTCCAGTCGCCTGGAATCGAATCTGATCATCAAAAAGGAAGCCGTTCTTGAAAAGACCTAAATCTATCTCTAAAAACTTTTTTTCTAAAAGCTCTGGATCCCAGTTAAATTTGGAAGAAAAACTAACGTCCAGCATATACCCCTTTCTTGTAGTGGTGATAAAAAATCTCTTTCCCTTTTGACTCCCAAAGACGCAAAAAAAAGGAGCTCCCATAGGAGTCAATAGGCTCTAACAGATCTGGTTTGTGGCTGCTTAGGATGGAAGAATTCATCGCGTTTTTTACCCACTCAGAAAAACCGTTATCATCGGTCACCAAAAATAAATCACCACCTTCTTTCAGAACACCTTCTACCTTTTCGACAAAATTTTTATGAAAAAGGCGATGTTTGATATGGCGCTCTTTTGGCCAAGGATCGGGAAAATTAATAGCCAAAGTATCTACACATTCTTTAGGCAAAAAATGCTCAAGTAATAAATTGATATCTCCACAAACGATGAACAGGTTTCTAATCTCCAGATTTTCCCGCTTGCTAAATATTTTTTTTACCCTCAAAAACATTTTTTCAACAGCTATGAACTGAATTTCGGGGTTTTTTAAAGCTTTATCAATGATCCACTCGCCATTTCCACTACAGAATTCGACAAATACGGGCTTGGAACCAAGGGGTAGCTGCGCATCATATCCGCTGTAACAATCCAGGTATGGTGGAATGTAAAAAACAAAATCCCGAGTCAATAGCTGTCGATTTTCAAATGAAAAGGGATAATTGAGATCTTTGGGTTTCATAAGGTTGACCATCATACAAAATCGCTCATGCGAGATCAAATGTTAAAAAAATTATTTGTAAAGACTGGAAAAAAGCGAAATGATAAAATATCTTCTTAAAATTACAAAGGTCTTTTGAAAATGACGTTTCCCCATTTTTCCCAAACCCCCTTCGCGTTAAGTTTGCAACAAAACTTCACTACATGCTCGGATACCTTTTTAGGGAAACGAAAAGAGCGAGATAACCCCTCTCCCCAAAATTGGCAAAAGCCACTGCGCCGGAATCACGAG
>RGYU01000084.1 GCA_010031885.1 Chlamydiota bacterium
AAGAAAATATTCTTCCTAAGGGCGTTTTAAGAACCCCCGACCAACCACCTGTCGATACAAAAAAAATTTCCAATTGGAGCACCTCTAATACGCAGACTTTGATCTGTGTTGACGCTCTTAAAAACAGAGAGTACATTTGCGAATTAGATCCAATAGGGCTGAGCGAGATGGCATTTGCCGAAAGCTTTTTTGTTGAGGAAGAAAGGAAAAAATTGAAACAAAATGCAGCAGTTAAACTAACAGCTTACGAAGTAATTTTGAAGTAAGTTTTCCTGAGGTAGATTTTTCTCAACGTATTTCTATTAAAGATTAATTATTGAGACCGATTAAAGGGGCAAAGCCTTCAGCGTTTAAAAATTTATGCGTCTGATGCTCATGATGTAGTAGTTGGGTTTAACCGCCCTCTAATGGATTTAGAAAGCTCAAATCCGCATTTTGCAAAATCAGTTATTCAAAATCTTTTAGCTAACGAAAGCTCGGGCTGGGAAAATTCTATGCCGTCGGTTAGTGAGAATTTTTCAGCCAGCGAAAGCTCGGATGGGGAAAATTCTATGCCGGACCATAGGATTTAAGGTGGAAATTAAAGGGCCTGAATCACAATAATTGTGCGTTTATAGGAATGAATCCTACCTTTTTATATTTTAGATTTTGGTTTTGTGACGAAAGGTGAATCTTGAGTATTTCTGAAAATAGTTCTCCTCAATTCGGTGAGGGGACCTCGAGCTTAGATGGTGTTTGCTTCGATAGTTTGATCCCTTCACGCAGTCTAGAAAAGCGCTATTTTAAAGAACGCCTTAAATCTCTTATGGAATGGCGTTTGCAAAAAGGGCCAGTCCAATTTTCCCCGTGCGGCGTTCCTGAACTTTTGAAAAACCCGATCGGAAACAAAAAGACTAGGATTAGTTTTCGCAGTTTTAAACTCGACAAAATCGAAGTTTCAAAACCGATTTCTCATAAAGAGAAAGAAAAAGTGTCTAAAGCATCTAGTTCAATTAAAGCACAAAAGCATTTACCCGTAGATCCTTTGCTCTTAATCTTTCAAGAGGAGCGGCTAAACCAAAAAATTGAAAATGGTTTTCAGAGGGTATTTACTCGATCTGCCACTAAAAGTGACAACTGTCCTGTCTACGACGCCAAGGGGTGTAAAGCTGTTGTTTTGGGATTTAAAAGCTCCCGTAAAGGTGAAAAATCTTGAAAAAGTCTTAGTTGGGACAAAACAAAATCCTTTACCAGTTGTTCCCATTTTGAGTATCACCACCCAGGGCATGGTGGGTCGCTTCGGGTTGAAAGCAGGGGGCTGTAAGAGCCGGTTTTCTTGACAAAAGATCTATAGCTTTCATGTTGCATTTAGAGAAGAACAGCCTTTCTACGGACGCGTAGAGTTTTCTTCCGTCTTTTGGAAAGACAATTCCATACAGAGCAGAAAGCTCAAGGGCGATGACTAGAAAGGGGGTTGCTGCAATCTTTAGCAGATCGCTACCTTGTTTTTGTAACCGATTCAGAAGGGGATAGGGTCTAACCTGTCTTGGATTGAAGGTGTTTTTCATGACTTTCACCTTTCTGAAATGGTAGGCTGTTACCAGTCGAAAAACCCTTTTTACGGTCATTGCAAGATGGTTTAAAGGTGCCCAAAGCAGAAGAAGGGTGCACTTGATTCTTAAGATATTATTTTCCTGGAACCAATACCGTCTTTGCGTGGTTCTATCGGTATCCAGTAGGAGCCCATGCTTCGCCTCAAAGCGGTGGTCCCACCGATTCCAGGGGGTAAAGTCCTTTAAGCAGATACTTTCCATAAAAGCCTCATTGTTAGTAGGTTTCATCCTCAAGCAAAAACGAGCGTTCCCTAAGGGTAAGATTATACAGCCCTTTAGTATTTCCAAGGGGGATTTTTTATGAGAGGTTAAATTTTTGCTAACGATTCAAAGGGAAAAATCGAAGGGGTGCTCTAGAGTGCGTTGGCTGCAGATTCAAAAAAAATTTCAAGCCCATAGGGGGCAAATCTGCGTTTTAAAAATCCCCTTTAGATCAATATCATTCACATAGATTCTTCTGTCCATTTAAGAGGAGAGACCCTTAAAAGAAAAATTCTCCCACAAGGGTTTCCCTTAGACAGAGGCGCATTATGCCAGAACAAAAAGATTCTAATCAAAAAGCTATATCTATGGAGCAAGCCAGACTTGAACCAGGGACCGACGGGTTATGAGTCCGCTGCTCTACCGAAGTTGTCAAAAATAGGTTGTGACTGTGGCTGAGGGTTTAAAAAACCATTTCTCAGCAATCGCGCATGTTTACGCAGTAGCCATTGACGTAATATAAAAGGGGGATGGGGATCTAACAATAGCAAATGTAGTAGATAATTCAACCAACCAAAAGGCTGGGCTAATCTATTAATGGCTTGTGAGGTCATTCTAGAAATGGATTCTTCGGCAGCCTCTAATACGGATGGGTCCTTGATAGAGCGAGTGGCCTGAAGATCGGCCATGGTTTCAAAAACCAAGGTGACAATCATTTTCATGCTCCAGCTAGCCCAAAAAAGCCAAAGAGATTTGTTAAACCATGAGTCCATTAGATGATTGGAAGGGAGTAAATAAGAAAATATAAAGGGGATCAAAAAAAATAGGGTCGTAAGCCGAAATAGTTTACGTACGTAAAACAACCAAGGTAAATGACCAGATTTAATGTGGGAAATTTCATGCCGGGCAAGCCAATCCCAAGCCTTTA
>RGYU01000085.1 GCA_010031885.1 Chlamydiota bacterium
TCACCTCTCACATGAGGCTTGCGAATATATAAAAAAATATTTTCCTAATCAAACTGCCAGGATAGAGGAGGAGATTTATAAAGAACTTTCCCTCATCGAATCTTTATCTGAACAACTTGATTGTGATACTTACTGCAAAAAAATGGATGCGCTTAAAAACTTGCGGACTGTTCTCTATCGGATTGCTTTCTTAAAATGCACTGCCACTTTGTAAGAGGTGATCGCGTTATTGATTTCGCCCAGCTTTCATTAGGATGCTTTTAAGATTGACCATAGTCGAAAAATCTTTGGATCTAGAGTACAGGCTATGCCAAAAACGGCCCTCTAAAGACCTGCGAATGGGAGTGTTGGCCCAGAAAAGATTCCAGAAAATCCCCTTAATAGTGAATAAACGCTCGTTTGAACGGGCTTTGATGGGAAAACTTTCTAAACCATTGCATAAACGTTCAAAAAGTTCGTCCTCATTCGACACAGGTGAGGACGTATCAAGATTCAAAATTGTATATTCAAGAATGATTTTGATTTTAAGGGGGTTTAATTGGATGTTCTCACTACGAAGAAGGGCTTTTAAAAAGCTTAAATTAAATGAGGGATTAGTCATTTCATTTCCCCTAATACTGATTCTACTTACACCATCCTTGATTTTTAAAGCCTGAACAAGAGGGAGACTAGAGATCATAGAACTTAAACTTGCTGATAAAATTTCGTGGGGAGACTCAATGAGGGGTAAAAGCAGGTCAAAGTTAACAAGTAAGGGTGTAACATCAAGCACTAAAGCTTCAGCAAGTTCTTTCCACATTCCGCCTGCGTGGACAAGATCGCTCAAATCCGAATCTATCTTTTCAAATACAGGATGCGAGGAATCGATCACATTTTCGAGATGAAAGCGTTGTTTGGGGTAGCAGCTTAAAAAGTGGAACCAAAAATCGACCGCATTTTGGTACGAGGTGGATTGGATATCATGAGACGGATTCAATAGATCGTTCAGTCTTGAGTGGGTTTTTTCAAAAAAAGAGTAAATTAGATCTAGGTTTTTGCTCAACAGAGTTTGACCCTCTCTATAAATGCTGGCGTTGAGCATGGTCTTAATCCAGATACCAATCTCTTCTTTTAGATTAATCCTATCATCACAAGATCCTAGTTTATTCAAGAAAGCGACAAATCCACGCACAACGTCTTTGAGATCTAAATCTAGCTCATTCACTCCTGTCAAAAAACGTAAGTGATGGTTTAGATGTAGCTGAAAATAGGGTGCAAAAAAAAGCTTTTGAAATTCTTCCTTGAACTCTACTGAAGAGAAGATGCTTTTTGGTAAAAAAAGTTCGCTTAAATCTCCAAAATATTTCTTTTCTTTTTGAACTAATAAATCCAGGGGGGCATCCAGAGGCCATGCCTCGTCAGTTTGAGGGGAATGGCAAAAAACTCTCTTTTTTTTCAACCCATCGCAAAATTCAGATGGAGGTAGATTCTCAGAAAAAATCCGGAAAGATTCCAGATTATCTTTTCTAAAAGAAACTCTTTTTTTTTGTAAATGATCTAACTCTTCTGGAACGATAAAAACAGGTTTTTGGTTAGGCTCTACAACAATCGATATTGTCAAAATAGGGTCTCTTTTTTTGATTTTCGCAAAAATTTTACCCTTTTTCTCTCTTAAAAACCAGTTTAAATTCACCTAAATACTAAAATTTTCTTAAAAAATAGGGTATGTTATGAGTTAGACTATCGTCCTCTATGCCCCTGGAAACGTTTTTTGGATAAAAAATGCAGAACACAAATAGGTTTAAAAATAAATGCCTTGCGGTTAATCAGTTAGTTGGTATATGTTATACACATCAATGACGCGGGGTGGAGCAGTTGGAAGCTCGTCGGGCTCATAACCCGAAGGTCACAGGTTCGAGTCCTGTCCCCGCCATTTAATTTCTTTGCCGACGTGGTGGAATGGTAGACACAGTAGACTCAGAATCTACCCTAGGCTACTAGGTGCTGGTTCGACTCCGGTCGTCGGCAAATTCTTCTTTGTCAATAGCTTGTATTTTTTTTATATTTTTATTTCCTTAAAACAGCCCTTTTTTGTATATCAAAATCAATAAGGGAATTTTATGAAAAAAATTATCGCTTTTTTAGTGGTAGCTATCCTGGCTGCAGGCTGTTCGCCTTCTCAACCAAAAACAGATATGAATCAGACACAGGGATGTCCGTCCTCAAATGGATCTACGGATCAGGATGACACAAGTAATTTTCCAGGTTCATCTAGTCAACCAAGTTCTCCAAGTCAAGGGGCAGGTTCGTCTGGCACACAGTCTACCCAGGGTAGTGGCTCCTCAAAACAAACACAAAAAAAACAATCAGGGAATGGTCAGCAAAATCCAATGAGCTCTCAAGCTAAGGCTAATTCGAGCGATTTAGCTTATAAAAGTTCCTCTGGCTCTTCAAAAAACTCCTCAAATTCTTCTGATTCTGATCAAAACAAAAACAAAAAGTCAAAAGATAAGAAATCTTCAAAAAATCAAAACTCCGATAAGAACAGCAGCAAAAAATCTAGTTAACAGAAGAAGGGTCGATCAGGTTTAGGGGCCAGTTTAAGAACTGGACTATTATTTTGAGGTAAATGATCGACTTCATTCTAAAGTACTTAACGATAATAAAGCCAAGATATTTGCCGATTTTTGATTTTAGATTTAGCTAAAAAATCCTAACTTA
>RGYU01000086.1 GCA_010031885.1 Chlamydiota bacterium
GTTGTACACATAATGAAACGGGGGGGTCAACTCTTCAAAAAAGAGGGTGTAGGTGTTCGGACGCACAGGCGCTTTTTCCATCGGATATTCGACATCATTTAGGGTAAGGGTAATCTGCTCAATATTTTCTGCGTAGACTAAGAAACGGAAGCCGCCCGCCTCCGGTATCACCCCATACCCACAATGGTCTTGAAAATCTTGTTGCATCCTTAAATCTCTATTAATCAAAATCATTAGTTTTTTGCTAGGATAAAAAAAAGATTTTTGATAATAAAAAAATTAGGTTATTGAATTGTTTATAAGAGTCAATTGTTGCAAAATTGACGATTTAACATCAAAGTTTTGTAAACAATTTATTTTAAGTAAATTAAGTGTAAAAACAAAAGATGGGTACATCGCCGTTTAAATCAAGAATTTGTTAAAACAAGCAACAAATGTTTGATTTTCATAAATGGTTTGAGCTATAGTCTCTGTATCCCAATCTCTTAAGGAGGACGACAGACATGTCTTTGGAAAACGCTACTGCAAATCTTATACGCTCCGATACTGGATGGACTTCCCAAAGATAAAGAGACCCTTTGTCTACTATACGAAGTACTTCTTGAGGGCTCGATGCTGGGTGGACAAATGGCAGGTGGCGGCGTTGGTGTTGCCGTAAAAGAAGAGCTCATCTTAATGCACGCTGTAATTGAAATGGTAGCTGCCGACACATCTAGTTTGAGAAGATTTGCTCCAGTTTTTGTAGAAGCTGTAGAAAAATGGCGAGATATCGCAAAAAGAATTTGCGAAGGTCGCTACGATGAGAAAAAAGAGCGAGAGGCTCTAAGACCCTATCATCAAGGACCAGGAGCTTCAAATCAGCCCTCACCAGGTCAAGGACCCCAGGGTAAGCCGGGAGATCTCTTTAAAAGAGTCTAATACCTGTTTTTTTTCTTCTAATAACAAAATGGTTCAGTTAAATAGCTGAACCATTTTGATTTAAAAAATTACTCTAAACAACGCAAATGGTATTGCTGGTGTTGGGATGGTCACAATCACCCCCACCCCTTTTTTTTGCTACTTTTTTCTTGGCTTCTTTTTTACTTTCGTCGTTAACAGTCTTTTTTTTCATAAATATCTACTGGTTTTATATTGCTTTTAATTACTACTAGCCGATTAAATCATCTATTAATATTTTTAATAATTGGGGCTTAGTAAGATCGATTCTTGTTAGACTTTAGAAGAACAGGATCCGTTTATAGGAGTATAAAAGCTTTATGCAAATAAACTTAGGGTCTGCGTCACTTTTTTTGCTACAACTGATTATTTAAGAAAAACTTTTTAGCCTAAGGAGACAATTTTTCGTTGTATTTGCCCCATGTGAAACATAAGATCCTGACTTTGCTTCTCTAGACCTTTAGTAACCTGGCGGATACTTGACATCACTGTGGAGTGGTCCTTATCAAAGTATTTTCCGATCTTCAGGTAGGGCATTTTTAGTAGAGAACGGAGAAGATACATCGAGATTTGGCGTGGAAGAACCGATTCCCTTGCCTGAGATTTATTTAAAAGATCATCGGGTTGAATCCCAAACGATTGTGAAACAATATCGAGAATTTTCTCTGCGTTTAAAACCTCTTTTGTCTCTTGGACAATCAGCTGATCGATAATTTTTTTAATATCCTGCTTGGATTTTTTTTGGTTATGGGCCAAAGAGAGCGATTGGACGACTTTTTCTATCGATTTAGGGGTTTTCATCTCCAAGATGACTTTGTCTATGAACTCTGAGTCGAGTTGCAATTTGAAACGTTGCATTTTAAGCTTGAGGACCTGGTAAAGCTCCTCTTGCGTTTGGAGCCGCTCCACAGACAAGACAATTCCCCACTCAAATCGGCTGATTAATCGCTCTTCAATCTCCTCAAGTAATTGAGGGGGAGAGCTTGAGGCTAAAATAATTTGCTTCTCATGGATATGTAGATGGTTGAAGGTGTGGAAAAGCTCCTCCTGGGTAGCAAAACGTTTAGAAAAAAGGTGCACGTCATCGATAATTAAGGTATCGATTTTTCTGTAGCAATTTCGGAAATCCTCCATGCGAGAGGAGCGAATTGCACCTACAACATGTTGGGTGAAGGTCTCTGCTGAGATATAAAGAACATTTTTTCCCAACCCCTCAAGAAGCTTTTTCGCCCCTTGTAATAGGTGGGTTTTTCCCGATCCGGTTGGCCCATAAAGATAGATTGGATTTAAGAATTCGAATGTTTGTAAAAGGGCGCTTTTGAAAAGCTTAACCGTCATGTCTGTGTTCGAATTCGTGGCAAACGTTTCAAATGTATGGTCGGGGTCTACTGTGTCGGAGATAAAAGAGAGAATTTTCTGATTGGTCTCATGGGGCGATTTTTTTGTGTCCTCAGAGTGCGAGGGGCTCTGAGTTTGCCCAATTTTGATGTGAACCTGAATCTTTCTTCCGTTATTGTTGAGAAGGCTTTTATCGATTTTAGATTCTATGTGCTCTTTAAACCAGTTGATTTGCAGGGCATCATCCGCCTCTAGATGGAGGTTGCAAGAGTTGAAATTGACAATTTTAAGGGGGCGCAACCACCTATCAACCACCTCTCTGGAGAGGTGGTTTTCTTGTTCTAAAAGGAATTCTTCCCAAATACGCGGTATCATTTCTTTAGGATTTGTATCTTAGGTTTTTG
>RGYU01000087.1 GCA_010031885.1 Chlamydiota bacterium
TTGATTTCACCGGATAAAAAGTTTAAAATTCCTTAAAAATTTACAGATTAAAAAAATCAATCTGTTTTTTAAAAAAAAATTTTAATCGCACTTAATAAATAATTGCTGACAAGACTAAGGGTTTCAAGAGTTAAATGCAACGCATGCGCGCACAGCCCCCCTGGACACAGGTTGGCCGACAAATTGAAAGTCTGGTCCGTAAAGCAATATATCAATTTGATTTAATAGCTCAAAATAACAAGATCGGAGTCGCTCTAAGTGGAGGGAAGGACTCGCTTACGCTGCTTTACATGCTTAAAGCAATGAGTGGGCGGGGATTATTTCCCTATGAAATAGAGGCGTTTCATGTTAGCGGTGCTTTTTCCTGCGGGGCTTCCGTCGCAGAAAAATTAATTAAAAAGGCCTGCCAAGATATCGACGTACCTCTCCATATTCTCTACTCTGAGCAAACGTTAGAAAAACTTGAATGCTACAGCTGCTCGAGAGAACGCCGTAAACTTATTTTCAATAAAGCAAAAGAAGTAGGTGTTCATACGGTCGCGTTTGGCCATCATAAAGAAGACAACGTGCAGACACTTTTAATGAATCTTTTGCACACTGCTTCATTTGAAGGGATGTTGCCCAAAGTTCCTATGTTGCGTTATGGAATAACCATCATACGCCCTTTGATTTTAGTGAGCGAATCACTGATCCTACGCTTCTCCGAGCAATACGGTTTTTTAAGGGTTATGTGCCAGTGCCCTGTGGGTCAAAATTCCAAACGCTCTTCTACAAAAGACCTTTTAAAGAATTTAGTTGATGAATTCCCCAACGCAATTGACAATCTCAGTGAATCCTCTTTTAAATTTGGAACAAAAAAGGCGTTGAACCCCAAAATCAAAACCCTCTCATTACCCTCCGGGGTAACTGATAATTCTTAGAGAAAAACCTCGATTAAAAAAATTACAAGTCTCTATTATCTATTTATGAATTTTCTATCTATGGAAGTCTTTGCACTGCTCCTCTATCTAATAGCCCTTTTCGGCGTTGCCCTTTTTGCATTTAAAAAAAATCAGAATTCTTCCGATTTCATTATAGGTGGCCGAAAAATGCATTTTTTTGTCACAGCGCTTGCAGCCCATGCAAGTGATATGAGTAGCTGGATTTTCTTAGGATATCCTGCCCAAATTTACAGCCAGGGTCTAAAAAGTAGCTGGCTTGCTTTGGGACTGATTTTTTTTATGTATCTGAACTGGCAGTTCATCGCCCAGTCTTTAAGAAAAGAGACGGCCAGATTTGAGAGCTTAACTCTATTTTCCTACTTTGAAAGTTGTGCAAAAGATACAAGCGGTTTTACCAGGGTGCTTACCGGAATCATCTCTTTGTTCTTTTATTCCGTCTATATTTCGGCGGGGCTGATGGGGCTGGGACTACTGTTACAAAATCTCATTGATGTCCCCTATTTTTTTGCTATTTTGGCCGGCGTTTTTATAGTAATCCCGTTCCTACTTCTTGGAGGATTTGTAACGCTTGCGTGGACGGATCTCGCTCAAGGCCTTTTTTTGCTCGTTGTCATTCTTTTGATTCCATTTTTAAGCTGGTTGCAACTGCCGTCAAACGTCTCTATTGAAGCCATCAAAATAGATTTTCAGTCCTTCATCCCGGATACATTCAAGGGCTGGATGAGCGCTCTTCTTTTGATGCTAAGCTGGGGCCTGGGATATTTTGGTCAGCCACACATCCTTACAAAATTTATGGGAATCGATGATCCCAAGCAGATTCCAAAATCTATGATTGTCGGGATGAGTTGGCAGACTGTAACGCTTTTTGCAGCAACTGCTATTGGGATTATTGGAACCCTGACTTTTGCTGATCTTAGTAACCCAGAACTTGTATTCATTGAGCTATCAAAAAGAACTCTTAACCCGTTTTTTTTAGGTCTGGTTCTATCTGCAATCATCGGCGTAACTATCACCTCTATGGGTGCACAAATTTTAGTTGTCATCTCAACATTAGCCGAAGACTTTTATAAAAAGATTTTTCATAAGGAGGCTACCAATGACCAAGTGGTTAAAGTATCTCGCTACAGTACTTTTTTTGTCGCCTTAATTGCAATAACCATCG
This sequence comes from Chlamydiota bacterium, assembly GCA_010031885.1. Taxonomy (GTDB): domain Bacteria; phylum Chlamydiota; class Chlamydiia; order Chlamydiales; family RGXB01; genus RGXB01. The sequence continues at coordinate 2,104 of RGYU01000087.1, forward strand.
CATCGTTTAAACCAACCACCCTTTTTGACCTTGTATCCTATGCCTGGTTTGGACTTGGCGCGTCATTTGGCCCGTTAGTGATTGCCTGTTTACTCCTTAAAAACATTCACCGTTATAGCGCATGGACCGGTATAATCGTCGGTGGATTTGTGAGCGGAGTCTTCCCCGCTATAAATCTAGCTTTTGAAATATCTCTTCCCCCACTCATACCCGGATTTTTTTGTAGCCTGTTACTTATTTTTCTTGTGGAGGGCTACTGCCGAAATAAAAAAAGGGCTTTTTCTATCTAGCGCAAAAGCGACGAGTAATTTTTTTTAAATGTTATAAAGGGGTCTACTCTTTGAAGCTTGCGATCATAGGAATCAAGCAGATGCAACGCATCCCTTTGACAGTTTTCAATAATTTCTTTGCAACCAGCAATCATCTGGATCCTCTTCAGCTCCTTACC
>RGYU01000088.1 GCA_010031885.1 Chlamydiota bacterium
AGGTGGCCATATCGCGCACGATATTCGCTACTCGTAAAGCAAAATTCTGTCTATTCTGAGGATTAGCCGGTCTAAAATCTTCCGTTTCTTGCAACCGATTGAGGAATATTTGGAACAAACGTTGATCTGCCTGACTCAATTGTAAATCTTCAGCGCTAAGTAATTGCGCTTGCCCCTGAGGTAAAAGGCTGCTCCAAAAAGATAAAGCATCCTGAAGCGTTCCTTGTGCGGCACGATCTATTTGACCCTGGTATAGGTTTTGCCTGTGGACGACTGGTTGGGCTAGCTGAGGCGGGGCTTGTGGCCTAGGTATTTGTGCGGCCCGCGCGGGATAAGGTCTAGGTGGTAGCAAAGGGCAATTGCTAATAACTATCCCGCAGCTTTCCGGAACGTCGGGTATGGATTGTAGCTGAGGGCAATCCCTGAGGACTAAGCGCCTGCAGTTCGGAAGAGGGGGTAAGTTTTCGAGGACGGGGCAGTTTGCTAGTTCAAAGTATTCGCAGTTAACAAGATTGCCAACGGATGTGAGGTTTTCGCAGTTTTGAAGAGTGACCCGTCGAATATCCGAAAGAGTTGGTAGGGTTTGGGGATAGTAATGATCTCCTAGTATAAAATGATAACCTTGAAAAAGAGCTATTGGTAACTCATCTAGACCGAAAGTCATTCTCCCACCTAAATCCAACTGCCTTATTAGTCTGCACGCTGGTCTGCGACTAAAATTTACCAGAGCCTGAGCCTGCTCTCTTCGGTTTTCAATACCACTTCGACAACGGAAATCTTCTTCAGAATAACTTTGTACCCAATCTGCTAGAATTTGCTCGTTTGTAAGTTGGTTGGCTGATGATGGAATGGGTCTCGATTGTCTTGGTAATTGTGCGGCCGGCGCGGGATTAGGTCTGGGTGGTAGCAAAGGGCAATCTCTAATTATTATCCGGCAGCCTTCCGCAACTGCGGGTATGGATTGTAGCTGAGGGCAATTTATGAGGACTAAGATCATGCAGCTCGGAAGAGGGGGTAAGTTTTCGAGGACGGGGCAGTTTGCTAGTTCAAGCCGTTCGCAGCGATTAAGATTGCCAACGGAGCTGAGGTTTTCGCAGTTTTGAAGACTGACCCTTTGAATATCCGGAAGATCAGGTAGGGTTGGGGGATAGAAACTATCTCCCCTTATTTCATGATAACCTCGGAAAAGAGCTGTTGGTAACTCATTTAGACCGAAAGTCATTCTCCCTGAAAAATCCAAAGAGCTTCGATATTGCCCGCGATGACGGTTACTCCAATTCACCAGAGCCTGAGCCTGCTCTCTTAGGTTATCAATATTCAATCGACAAGGGAAATTTGCTTCAGAATAACTTTGTACCCAATTCGCTAGAATTTGCTCGTCTGTAAGTTGTATGGCTGGTGATGGAATGGGTCTCGATGGTCTTTGTTCCCGATTGAAAATCTCTCCTACGGCTGAACGGATTCTATTAATGAATCGACTGAATCCCTGGTTGCCGTTTGGTTGGGGTTGGTTTGGGCCACCCGGACCCCCTACAGGACTAGACATGCTGAATAGGCTTTTTTTTTATTGAATTACCCCTCCTGTAATGGGTAACTCGAATATTGTCAAATTTTCTTACAAGATCTGACAAAGCGCTATTCGACCAAGGAAGCGGTAGCGCTCTAAGCTTTTCTGGGTAGTTTTTTACCCAACTTTTCGTATCCGCAACAATCTTAGGACTCTGAGGGGAGGACCATCTACTTCGGCTTTTTGTTGGGGATCAATATTCCCATCCACCATTACGGGGACGCGTGGGCATCGGCGGCAGCTTATCACACCCGTAGTGTTCAATATCTGCGCGAGGCGGAAGCGCGGGTAGCTTTTCAAGGTTTTTGCACCCGTTGCAGTGAAGCTCTATGCAAACCGGAAGCGCTGGTAGCTCTTTAAGGCTCATGCAATTGTTGCAATCCAGAATTTTGCAAACCGGAAGCTCGGGTAGGGCTTTAAGGATGGTGAAACCACTGCAGTTAAGTTTTGTGCAATTTTGAAGAATGTTGGGTAAGAACTCAATCTCATTTAAATTGCAAGCGCTTGCATCAAGTTCAAAGGGCTTGCTTAAGTCTTTTTTAAGAAGGATGTTGCGGATAAGCTTTGCTTGCTCTTTTGCTTCTTCAGGTTGGGAATCTACCCAACCCTGTAGTATCCTTTTGGCAGATGAATCGACGTTAAAGTAACGATTGGGCGATCCTAAAGCTTCTCTACTAACAGAAAAAACTTCTTTAAAGATTAAAGACACTTTCGCAAAGACACTTTGTTGAGGTGGCGGATTCGGTTCTGAATGAGGGGAATTTGAAGATCTACCAACAGGATTGGACATAAAGAAGGTTCTTTTTTATCTTGATTCTACCTTTCTCTAACTAATCCAAGCATTTTGATCAATAACTTGGCCGATGCCCTTAAAAATTCTCTTAAGCCCTTGGATTGAGCTTGGCCCTTAGAGCACCGCCATTTGCTATTAACCATTTGATCGTTTTCCATTGGTGGAGCTGTTGAATCAAT
>RGYU01000089.1 GCA_010031885.1 Chlamydiota bacterium
AAAGGCCTGGAACTGTTCAAGCTCCCCCATCAAGAAATTCTGTAGAAATTGAAAATTTTTCTCGTTTTTAGAAATGAGAGAAATAAATCCTGGATACGTTTCTTCCAGCTTGACCAAACCTTCATTTTTAAGACGATTTAAAAAATAAGACTCAAATTTTTTTACGAGTTCGGGATGGTCTTTGGCCTGGGTCCATGTAGAAGCCGTAGGGGACAAAAGTAGCACGGCACCTAAACCAAAAAATACAGAGCCGATTGTCAAGGGGATTACATAAACCGCAGTAAGAGCCAAGCCTGTGGCAGCTAAAGTAGAGGCTGCTGTAGAGGCTACGCACAGAAGCGTGGTGGCAACTATGCAGGATTTTCGAACGGTCTGTTTTTGGCTGTACGTAAAATCGGTTGGATTACATAACACTTTGTGTGCGTAAGGCTGTAATTCAATAGACATATGAATACCTAATCATTCCCTGTTTTAAGGGGTTAATTATACAAAATATTTTGTAAAATTGTAAATTTAATTATAGGTTTTTTTATATTCAATCTATAAGATTCAGACTGAAAAGAACTTGTGAATCGTTTACGCTCCTTAAAAAGGATAGCCTTACGTCAAAAACAGACCGCCAGATAGTCGAAATTTCGGCGATACACTCAAAATAGGGAGGTTCAGTGGTTCTCCAAAACCCGTTATGGTGTCCAAACCGAAGGGTCCAGTTAGGGTAAAAGTGCCATTCAAGGCGACTGATAAAGGTATTTCTTTTGTCAGAGAGGGGTGTAAGTGCTAGAGCATCAATAGGATAAGCCATGTCAAGTTGGTAGTTTTCACGACTGTCTTTTTTCCACTCATAGGGGCCACGGTAGAGCCAATCTAGATGGAACGCAAAATCTCGCTTGAAGGTCCAACCCCACTCAAAAGTCAGTAAATCTAAAGAGTTTTTTTGAAAATTGTACCCGAATCCATTTTTAAAAGTACACCAAGGGGTATCTAAAGTAAAAAAGCTTTTGACTTTGGGGAAAGCGACTGTAAATGAGTTTTGTGAAAAAAAGTTGAGGCCGTAGATATCGAGTGTGCACGTGGAATTGAACCCTTTCACGTAAAGGGTATTGATAATACCTGTTTTTAATTCCTGTATGGGGAAAAGCCCATCTTGAAGCGAAAAAATATAGCGATTAAATTGTGAGAGATTAGGTTTGGTAAGGGCGTGAAAATCGACATAAGGCTGTATTGTATGTCGCCAATTTTCATTGCTAGATTCTAGAATGGTTGAGGCCTGTAAACCAAGATTGCAATAAACTAGAGTGTTTTTTGCTGTTTGAGGTGTGTTGGAGTAATAAATAGCGCTAAAAAGGGCGTCTGGCTCAATTTTTAAAAAGCCGATCTGCATGGGCCAATCTAGTTTTTGAATTGTCTGCAATCGAGCTGACTCAAAGGGGCCAACAGCGTTATTCAGGTTTTTTGAAAAAGAGTAGGCAAGGTAACTAACGTCAAAATGATTGTTAAATAAAAGATTAGATTTAGGAATTTTGAGTGGATCAAGCCGAATTTTTAAACTGGGGAGTTGCTGACTAAAGCTTTGGTAGCTGTTTGCACGTGGCCTAAAAGCGACAAGATTTTGACCAAAAGCGGTATTAACCCCTAAAAGCCCCTCTGTTCTCTTAACGTCTAGAACTTCAAATTGCTCGGAAAAAAAATTTTGCCTTAGGTCACGATCGGAATTTACATCATAGCTAAAATTCAACGAAAAAGAATCTTCTTTAGGAAAAGCCAACAATTCTCCTTGAAGCCTGTAGCGAAGCCTTAGCGCTTGAGGATCATTGTCATTGTAAAAAGTATCATAGGAGATGTAATTTTTAGTCCTCAAATTCAACTTCTGCCTATTTGCCTGCGATTTAGTCTCTGCCACAGAGGCAAATCCTTTTCCTAATCGGTAATCAAACCTAAACAGAGCACTATTACTTTCATCAACGATGACCGGGTAGCGAAAAGAGGCGACAGGATTTTGCCTTGTATTGAATTGAAATCTGTAACGCACAGCATGAGAGGGGATTTCATCTAAATTCCACTTAAAGCGGGAAAGGTAAAAAACAGGGGCACTAAAAAGTTGTGCTGAGATGGATCTTGCTTCGAGATTACGCTTAGAATCTAAGGATCCGTTTAAAACTCGAAATGAAAATGGTAAAGGGGGGCGGTCAAAAGGTGTCAATTCTAGATAGTCAAACTCCAATGAGGAGTTGGGGGTTAATCCAACTTTTTTTGAATAGATGTAGAAAGTTTTAATTCTAGTTGAAAGATCTTCAAACCAACCGGTCTTTGACTTTAAATCTATGTACAGATTACTGGCAGTAAATAGCTGACCATTCATTAAAAAAAGAAGATCAGTGTCGGCCTCAAGGGTCTGATTGGCTTTATGATAGCGTATATTTTTTGCTTGAAGCTGGATCCCATCAAAAAAAAACAGCCCCCCATTTTGTGTAGAAAATTGTTCAGAGGCAACACTAAGATCTTTAAGATAGATCCTTATTT
>RGYU01000090.1 GCA_010031885.1 Chlamydiota bacterium
GTCCTTGTTATCGAGGCCCAGTCCTACAAAACCAAGAATTTTTGCTTCATCTTTTTTTGATTTTTTCTTCATTGGAATTCAATTGGCCCTAGGGGATCAGCATGTTTTTTTTAATTTTGCCATGAAATTTTGTAAAATCAATGCCTTCCCATAAATTTTTATCAATAAATATGGTGTTTATTTTGCTTTGTGCGAATGCAAATACTGTGTTGTCCTATAAATTAATTTTTACCTTAGGAATTCAAAATATCAAAGCGTTTTAAATAAAAGATGGCAATTTCTTCGTTTTTGCTATTTAATATAATTTGTTAATAGTGATTTTTGTTAAATCAAGATGCGGATTGTTATTCCGCTTATGATAATTATTTGTACTTTGGTGAAGAAATGACAATAGAACGCGTACCGATGACCCGAGAGGGTTATGAAAATTTAATGGCACAATTAAACCGAATGCAAAACACGGAAATGATCGAAATTGCAACTCGAATTGCTGATGCTCGTGCTTTGGGAGATTTGAGCGAAAATGCTGAGTATCATGCAGCCCGGGAAGATCAAGGCATGTTGCAGGCTAGAATAGATGCCCTTAAAGATAAACTTGCACGTGCGCTAATTGTCGATTTAAGTAGCCTTCCTTCTGACAAGGTTGTTTTTGGTGCTCGTGTTGTAATTAAAGATTTAGATTCCGGTGAAGAGGAAACCTATGAACTCGTGGGACCCGGCGATGAGGACTACGATAATAATAAAATATTGTCCTCTAGCCCACGTGGTCAGGCCTTGTTGGGAAAGAAGTGTGGCGAAACAGTCTCGTTTAAGGTTCCAAAAGGGGTGTTGCGCTACGAAGTAAAGGAAATTTCATTTCCATAATCGGTTATTTCTTTTTAATAATTACTAATTTTTTCTGGAGAAATTCAAGTGGCTTCCCAATTGCAAAACAAATTATGGATTAAAACGAGTTTGCTTTTTTGTACTGGAATAGTTCTTTTTGCAGCATTTATTTCCAGTGCTGATACCAACCTGCAAACTGCGGTTGCAATGGCTAAAGCAGTTGATGAATTTTCTGCTTCTCTTTCCGCAGATCAGAAAAAAAAGGCAATGTTTACTTTTGAAGATTCAGAGCGAACGAATTGGAATTTTGTCCCATTGCAAGACAAAGCTAAAAACCCGACCCGAAAAGGTTTGCGAATGGAAGAGATGTCCGCAGATCAAAAACAACTTGCCTTAAATATGGTTCAAGCCGGGACTAGTAAGGAGGGATTTACCAGAGTCCGGGGTATTATGGGACTTGAACAGGTGTTAAAGGAAACCGAAAAAAACGGTACGAATGTCCGAAGTTCTGATTGGTATTTTGTTTCCATTTTTGGAACCCCTGCTGCAGGAAAAAAATGGGGATGGCGTTTTGAAGGCCATCATCTTTCCTTAAACTTCGTAATCGAAGGCAATAAAGTGGTTAGTGCAACGCCTTCTTTTTTTGGTGCCAATCCAGCTTTGGTATTAAGTGGGGATAAAAAAGGGCTTCGCACTCTTCCTGAAACCGAGGATTTTGCAAAAAAATTGATCGCATCCCTTTCTGATGAACAAAAAAAGATTGCATTTACTGACAAATTGTTCGCTGAAATCGAGCAAGGTAAATCTTTGGCCCCTGCTTTTTCTAAAGGGCTCGAATCTGGGTCTTTAAATCCTGCCCAGAAGAAAATCGTTCAAGATTTAATTCAAGCCTATTCTAATCGGTTCCCCAAAGATTTTGCTGAAAAAGAAGCCTCTAGACTTATTGGCCCTGATTTTTCAAAAATTGATTTTAGCTATGCTTTGGATAAGTCAAAACCTGGAGATCCTTATACCTATAGGTTCCAAGGCCCTGATTTTTTAATTGAATTTTTGAATATTCAAGCTGATGGTAGTGGTAACCCTGCTAACCATATTCATAGCGCTTGGCGAGCTTCCAAAGGGGATTTCGGTAACAGAAATTAAATGCATTTAATCAGTCGGTTTTTTCGACACCAGTCGGATATATCCGCTGGTGTCTTTTTTTTTGTTAACTATGAATATTAATTTTGCCTTAAATGAATGATGATTATAGGCATATTTAATAATTAATTCTAATTGGCATATCATTTGCTCCAAATTGATGTAGTTATGATAACTGTAAAATTGTTAGACGAAATGTAAAGGTCTTTTGCCCAAGAGTCGTTTATTTTTTGTTTCGCATTATTAAAGTTATTTGCTGATTTGGTAGGGGTTTTCGCCCAAAACCCCTGCCCCTTTTTTGTTTCTTAATAACTTTTTTCTACAATCAAAATTATTAAATACCGATTCATAATGCAGTTTTGCTGTTCCATCGATTTGAAATTCCTTTATAAAAATCAACCCTTCTGTCTCTAAAAAATGGCCAGTTTCTACGGGTTTCTTCAATCATTTTTCTCGAACAACTGG
>RGYU01000010.1 GCA_010031885.1 Chlamydiota bacterium
AGGAATTAGTAGTTCGATGAAAATCTAACTTTGAAGAGTATAAAATGAAAACACACTTTAGAAGATACCTCCCCTCAATTGCCGCATCCTTGGTGGCTATTTCAGGACTAGAGGCTGGGGATCAAATGACTAACAGCAAGGCCTCTTATGGATGCTTGGATCTATGCCATGCTGGACCTAACCTTGATTGCGATGAAAATTGGGAGTTCGGGGTTGCCGCCGTGTACGAACAAGTGCGCGTTCAGGGGGGTGAGGTTGCAATTTTGTCGGATGCTTCTGCAAGGGGGATTCCAAACGGTCAGGCAGTTCAGGGGTGGGCTGGTGGACAGGTAGCATATCCGACAAATGCATCTGGTGTTCCACTACCGGAAGATTTTTCATGGGGTTTCAAATTAGCACTAGGCTATAGGGATTTATTTGAAGGGTGGAGATCGCTTGTTAGGTATAACTACTATAAAGCAATATCAAATACTAGCCAGTTAGCTGGCTATAACTTTGGGTTTGCCCCAGCACAGTTCATGAATCGGGCCCTTTTTTCTGTTTTCAGAAACCTGCCCAATTCGTTCACCAACTCCATTACGGGAAGCGTGCCTATACCCTATACGGAAACATCAGGTCTTATCCCTGGAAACCCCAGCTATACAAACGTGTTATTTCAAAACTTACAGTTAGGAAATTCGACGATTGTCAATAACTTGAATTTTACTATTGAAAGACCCTCTTTGGTAACGTCGAGTTTAGAAATGACCCCTTTTTATGGAGTTTCTACTACCATACTGACGCGTAGACAGGTTCAAGTTTTTACAAACGATTACTCTCCTACTACCTCCACAGGTACTACAACTGGTGGTTATTATCAATCGAGCATGGGATGTTTTTATCAAAACTACCAAAAATATACATGGTGGGGTGTGGGACCTCTTGTTGGTCTTCGTACAACTTGGGCAGTAGGTTATGATTTAAGTCTGTTTGGGGATACTTATGGTGCCATGACTTACGGACAATGCAGCACAAGAGGTGCGACCTTTTCAAAAAGGACAACGATCAATCAAGGTGGTAGCGGTTTTGATTCCAATTCGTACGTGCCAATTGAGGCATCTATGGAACAGCGTATGTTTCAATTTTCTCCTGAACTGAATTTTTATCTTGGGGTACGTTGGGAAAAAATTCTCTCGGATGATGCTCTTAGAGCACGTGTTCAGTTGGGATACGAATCTGTTTTCTATTTTCTTGTGATGAAAACCGTTGTCAATGACATGGCCTATCGCGTTGAGGATGGGGCAGGCTTAGGTCTACAAGGTCTAGTTCTAGAGGGAAGATTAGAGTATTAGACAAGAAGATATAAAATCATTAAAAAAGGGTTTGTATTAGACTACGAACCCTTTTTATTTCTTTACAAATTTTTTTAAGCCAAGCTCTTTGAGCATGTATTGGCTTTTAGCACCAACGCCATAAAAATAAAAATGTTGTTTAACAGCATAAATCAAGCTTTCGGGTAGGTGGTGATCTTTATCATAATGCCAAAGGTATTTGAATGTTGAAGGGGATATTTGGTATAAATATTTGAATTCCTTTGAATACTTGCCTACGATCGTGGAGAGGACATGCTCCTCTGGAAACACGCTTAAAAAACAAAGACCATTCTCACAGCAAGTGTAATAGTCCTGGACAAGTTGTCTAACACAAGAGGATTCCATATCGAGCCCAAAAACAGGTGTTGCGATTCGTGGATAATTAAGGGGGTTGATTCCCAGAAGCATTTCAAGATTTTCCAGGCCAAAGCTTAAAAAATTCATCCGTACCATAAGGCGATCATTCACTAAAAATGCGCGATGTTTTTTGATATGAGAAAAAATAGGCTCAATTGAGCGCATGGGAATCAGTCTGGAATCTATCCAAAGAACATAACGAAAACCCAAGAGCCTAGCTTCCTCCATCAAAAAAATTTTGAAGCTGTAGGGGACGGCTGCGTAGCGCAGTTCCTTATTTGTAGGGGCGGGGAATCCTCCTATTCTATAATAAAGGTAACCGTTAAATCCTGACTCCGTGAGATTTTCGTAAATTTGTTGGATTAATCCAGGATTTCTTCGTCCTGAAAGATCAACAGTTGTGACGACACATTGGTTTCCTCCTTTATTGATCTTTAAAAGCCCTTTTGTGGTTTCATGGGAGTAAAATTTTTGATCGATTCCTTTGCTTACTCTTATATGAATATGCCCGTAAATAGTTTCAAATTCGCCATCCGTGAGAGCGAGCTTGTTTTTTTCCTCTAAAAATAGGGTATGGATATCTTGGCGAATGGAGGATAGGGAAAGCTCCTTTTCAAGGTCTTTAAAGATCTCTAATGTGTCTGATGCATCCTTGGAAAAATCGATTAAAAATGGATTTACAAGTAAAAAGGAAAGATAAAAAAACATGAAAAACCTTTTATCAAAAATTTGGGATTACGATTTTATCGATAGAAGCGACACCTTCATTCGATATGCCAAAGAAAAACCAACCCTTTTTCTTTGCACTTACAGCTATTTTTTGGTCTTGGGACGAAAGATGAGAATAATAAAAAAGATGGCTGTAGATAAGGGGAGAATATTGTCCAAGAAAAGGAGTGGTAGGGAAATATTTAGCGATAAGAGTGGAGAGCACCGTCTCTTCCGGGTAACAAGAAAAAAAGGGGAGCCCTGATTCACATGCCTTGTAAAATTCATCGATAAGATTCTCGGTCTGTTTAGAGTGCATTTTTAATCCAAAAACTGGGGTTGAAGTCGTTTTATTCAAAAAGTAGTTTTTTTGCGTAAGGTCATAGAGCGCTTTTTGGGCTAAAATAAAAACTTTTTTTTCGTTAAGGGTATCAGCTAAATTAAAAAACCCATGGTGTTTATCTAAAATTTCAAAGAGGGGTGCGATATTTTTTAAAGGGATCAAACGGGCATCCACCCATAAAACAAGATCAAAACCGAGTTGCTTCGCTTCTTCCATCAAAAATATTTTGAATGCATAAGGGGTTAACCAATAAGACAATTCCATACCGCGGGGAGTGGGATACCCCCCTATTCGGTAATACAAGTAGCCATTAAATCCTGTGGCTTTCAGCTCTTTTTCGATTCTTTTTAAAAGGTTTTTTGGACGCCTATCTCCAAAACCGACACAAGTGACTACAACATGTGGGCCCCCTTCATTAATCTTGACGAGATGTTTTTGTGGTAATTCAATCTTTTTTGGATCGGTCAATCTCCCCTTGAGCGAAAGCTGGATTCGAAGCAACACCTCTTCACGATATTTCAAAAATGTATTTTCATCCATTTGTAGAAAATCGCGCTCCTGGTCGTATAACTTTTGTAATTTTTCTTCGATGGATGCATTCATACTTAAGGATTCTGCCTTTAAATAGTCTTCTAAAGTCGGATCCATACATACCGGATAGGGGACATAAAATGGGGAACTGGAGAGGAAAAAAATGAAGAAAAGAAAAGTTAAACACATTTTAATTCCAACTCATCAAATATATATATTATTTTGTTAAAACTGACTAAGTTAGTTTTATTTTAAAAACTTTCAGGATATGATGAAAAGCTATTTAGAGATAATACTTAGTTTTTTTCTTATAGCTTGTGTTTTATACTAACCCAATTATTTTTTTTAGCGTATTTTTTACGGCTCTTTTATTCAGTTTACCAAAAGAATGGGAAGAAACAGAATACATTTGGAATTTTAGTCTAAGAAATATTTGTACGGTAGGGGTCGACACTTCTCCACAAGACTATTTTCATTTTAAAGAATATCCCTATAACTCAACTCAGTATCAAAACATCAAAGATAATGATCTTGTTTGGATTCGTCCTGCATTTGTCTCGAAATTTTACAAAGAAATTCTCCCTCATTTGAACGTAGAAATTGCCTTGGTGATCAATGATGGCGATGAAACATTTCCAAAAAACTGCGGTTTGAGTCCAACTGAAGTGGAGTATCTGCTCAACCACACAAAAATTAAGCATGTTTTTTGTCAAAATCTCGACTATCAAGGTGAATCGACTAACATAACACCGATTCCAATAGGGCTAGATTTTCATTCTGTTGCTTATAAAGGGGGATATTGGGGCGAACAAGGTAGCCCTTTAGAGCAGGAGCTATATCTCAAATATGTGATCGACAATTCTTTACCAACCTCTCAACGCAAAAAAAAAATTTTCGTCGACTTTCAGCATAGTGAATCGATGAGGGCCTCATTTTCACGCTTTCTGGAATTTAAAGAGGATCGTAGAGCCATATTTGAGCAAATCGTAAAAACTGGTTTGGTCGATTTTACAAAAAGAATGTCGAGAAGCAAATTATGGAAAATCAAAGCGCAATACGCCTTTTCTGTAAGCCCATTTGGTAACGGGCTCGATTGCCATCGTACATGGGAGGATCTTGCTTTAGGGTGTATAGTGATCGTAAAAACATCGTCTTTGAATCCCCTTTATGAGGGTTTACCTGTTGTAATCGTCAAGGATTGGAGTGAAATAACCAAGGAAAATCTAGATAAATGGGCCGAACAATTTTTTGATGCTTCTATTAATCCCGAATTTAGAAAAAAACTAAAAAATGTTTTTTGGATCCACAAGATTTTCGATACGCTAAAAAAATAAAAGTTATTTAGAAAAATAATAGAAATATCAGAGATTTTTCCACCGATTTTTCAAACTCTAAGAAATAAAAAGGTTTTCAAAAACCTGTCTGAGGCCCCTTTTTAATCAACCAAGTAAAATTTGTTTTAACAAAAAGGAAACTTTTGTAAATAGAGGTTAGGAATAAAAGAATACTGTTTAAAATCTTTAGAGGATTCAACATGAACAGAAAATTAAGTGCATACATTCCAACGCTGTTCTTGACAGCTGGATTGTTCGGCGCAGCTAGTGCTTCATCGACAAATAACGTCGATTCAGCAAAAGAGTGTGCCCCTTTGTGTTATGCGACACCCATTTTTGAATGCGAGTCTCCATGGGAAATAGAGGGTAGTGCCCTGTATCAACAATTTCGTTGTCAAGCCCAAGAAATAGCGGTGATGACAGGAGATACGACCTTTATACCTGCACCTGCTAACCCAACACTGGTTCAACCTGCGGCAGGTTATCAGTATCCGACTCATCCGTTAGGAGGAGTTGGAATAGAACCCAATGAAGATTTTGCATGGGGATTCAAAGTTGGCTTTGGTTACAGATCATGGTATGAGGATTGGAAAATTTCGGTGAAATATTCTTATCTCAAAGTGGTCACAAACTTAACAGGACAGCCAATTACCTATGGGATGGGGTTCAATCCATCAGCCTACTCGAATCAAGCAGTGAATGGCGGCCTTTTTTTGACTGCAAACCCAAACGTAAACCCCAGTATAGGTGTATCTCAAAGAAGCTTGTTTAGAAATTTGGACTACGGAATAAGTACAATTTATAATGATGTAAATTTTGTGCTTTCACGTCCTACAAGAATCTCAGAAGATCTAGAGTTAACTACCTTTGTTGGATTCGATGCATCGTTTTTTACCAGGAGAGCGAATCCGGTATTTACAAACTCGCAAGATCAACTTTATAACCCAATATTTGGTCAGTTTTTCCAAAACTACCAAAAGATACAATGGTGGGGTATTGGACCGATGATCGGGATCCATACAAACTGGTATCTGGCGTACGACTGGAGTTTTTATGGGGATGCCTATACATCTTTAGAATATGGGCTATCATCTTCTAGAACAGCAACATTATCTAGGTCTAAATTTATTGAAACAACGAGAGAAGCTGCAGTCCAGAGTTTTGTCTACCAGTACAGCCCAAATTACCAATTTGGATTGGGGCTTTCCTGGTTTCAAATTTTGGATCAATTTGATACAAAATTAACATTTAAAATTGGATATGAAGCAACTTACTATTCTCAAGTAATTAAAACGATTGTACCTGAAATCAACTACAGATCTCAGCAAGGATCAGGATTGGGTCTACAGGGTCTTGTCATGGCAGGGACTGTTGATTTCTAATCTAAGTTTGAATGGTTTTTCAACAAAATTAGAATTTAATTTATAAGCTTTAAAATAGCCCCTTAAGTCGATTAGAAAGGCTTTTTTGTCAGCAGTAAAATATATATCTTTTTTTTAAAAAAGGGTTTTTGTAAATGGAAGTTATTAGAAAAAGCCGTTTAAAAAGCTTAACCTTTTAAGGTGGATCATGAGTTTAAACATAACAAGATTTCTTCCGATGATAGCTGCATCGGCAGGTCTTTTTGCCGCAGCGTCGGCAACAAATAAATCGGATCAAAATAAAGATCCTCAAGATTGTAATTATCTTTGTGTCCCAAATCCTATGCAGGAATGTGATACTCCTTGGGATTTAAGTGCCTCTGCTACGTATCAGCAGGTGCGTGTCCAGGCAGGAGATATTGCTCTTCTTACATCGGATAGATCGATTTCAATCTATCCTGTAAACGCTACAGGGGTACAACCGTTTGATGACTTTGCTTGGGGTTTTCAAGTTGGAATGGGATATACCGATTATTCATCTGATTGGAGACTAGCCGTTGATTACAATTATTTCAAGGCCATCAACAATAGACCGTTGAGTGTGTCTTATGGTTTCGCATTTGCTCCTTCGGCATATGTAAATAACCAAATAGACTACTTCCCTTTCCAATCCCTCCTCTTTAGCAATTTGGAAACAGGAAATTATACATTGTTTAACAATCTGGAAGTAAAAATTTCTAGACCTAGTTTGATTACTCCAAATTTGGAAATTACTACGTTATTTGGATTAGACACGCAGTTTTTACAACGACGGCAGTTAGCTGTTTTTAGTAATGCGACAACAGATACAACAGGGAACACACCTCTTGGTTATGTCTCCGCAGCCGGTGGTTTTTATCAAAACTACCAGAAATATACCTGGTGGGGTGTTGGACCTATCATCGGTTTTCACTCGAACTGGCATCTGGGAAGTAACCTTTACTTTTTCTTTGATGGAACAGGCTCTGTAACCTATGGGTTATCTACTTCAAGGGGAGCTACTTTTGCAAGGAGGATCATTGGAGGTACAGTTCCAAACATCAACTATCAAAACTCCGAAGCTGCTGTGCAAAACTTTGTTTATCAATATTCGCCAGCTTTAAAGTATCTATTAGGGTTTTCGTGGAATCGTATCATGGAAACTTCTGAAACCCGTTTGACTTTGAAAATTGCCTATTCCTCTGAGTATTTTTTCTATCTAATGAGATCAATTCAGAATGAAGGTGCGTACAGATCTGAAAATGGCGCAGGATTCGGTTTGCAAGGACTGATCTTGAATGTTGGACTTGATTTCTAATTTTAATCAAGTTTTTTTAGAAAAAAAGGGCTTTTTCAAAAAGCCCTTTTTTATTTCTCATTCTGCAAAAAATTAAAAATTTCCTCTTCTCAAGCCTGTTTTGAATAGGTTTTTTATATTTTTAAAACTAAAAGTTGTCATAAAAATAAGCACCCACTACAAAAAGGTGTTATGGCAAAAAACATTCCCTATCTTTTTAGCGGTGTATTGGTAGTCAGCTCTATTTTGGTAATTCCAAACCTTACACACATTAAGGATCGATTTTTTTTTAGTCATGCGACTAACCTTTCCGAAGAATTAATACTTAAGATTAATGAAGATAAAAAAAAATCTTCGACAATCGAAGTTTGCAAGGGTTTAGAGTTAGCACTGCCTCTTATTGGGTGTGACTACAAGTGGGATGTGGAGGGAGCAGCCACCTATTGTATACCATCCCTTCAAGGTGTGGATGTTGCCCTTATTACGAATGATCGACAAATTTCGATTTACCCTGTAGCTGCAGTCGGAATACAGCCTCAAGAAGCTTTTGCCTGGGGATTCAAAGTATTTGGTGCCTATCACTTGGTCAACAGGTTTTGGAAAATTAAAACCGAATACAACTACTATAAGAATATAGTAAATTCTAACCTTAAATTATCCTATGGACAGGGGTTTGTCCCCTCGGCTTATTCCAATTCAGCGGTAGATAACCTCCCATTCTCTTCATCCATTTTTGCCAATTTGGAATTGGGAAATTATACTCTTTTAAATAATTTGAGAATCTCTCTCTCAAGGCCCTCTTTCATCACTCCTAATCTAGAGATAACAACTCTTTTTGGTTTTGATGCCAATTTTTTGCAGCGTCGTCAAATTTCGGTTTTTACTAATGCGGTAAACGATACGGTATCTTCAGGGTTTGTGAGTGCACTTGGAGGTTTTTTTCAAAACTACCAAAAATACACTTGGTGGGGTGTTGGACCATCCTTGGGAATTCAAACTTGTTGGAATCTGGGAGGAAATTTTTACTTTCAATATCATGCATATGGAGATATCACCTATGGACCTTCTACGATGCGCACCGCAACTTTTGCAAAAAGGGTTATTGCTGGGCCCCCAACACTTACCTATCAAGCGCAAGAGGCTGCCGTACAAAATAGTATGACGCAGTTTGCTCCTTCAATGCGCTACCTTGTGGGTATAGATTATCGATATCTTTTTGAAAGTAAAAAAACCCAACTAGATTTAGAGATCGCTTACGAAACCCAATATTATTTTAATGTTATCCGCACTCTTGTCCCCGAAGGGAGTTTTAGGTCGGAAAATGGAGCTGGATTTGGGTTACAGGGTCTGGTGCTTCAAGCTAGGATCATTTTTTAGTTCTTGTTTATTGCTCTTGCATCGCAAGGTTCTGTTCTTGTCCTATGTAAAGATGGTTAAAATCAAAATTTACGAGGTGCTGTCTTACCTCCTCTAAAGATTGAGAGCGATTGACAAGATCTCTAATTGGCTTTGCACCACTTAAATCGCGTAAATACCAACAAGCCACGCGACGCAGACTCAAAAGGGCCTTGCGGGGAGTTTCATACGATACAATCTCATCGTAATGCTCTAACAAAGTAGAGCGTACGAGTTCAGTGGAAACTAAAAATGGGGTACTGGTTTCTAGCTCATGAACAATTTGTTGGTGAATCCAAGGTTTGCCCATTGTACCTCGAGCTACTAAAACACCACTGCATCCTCGATCCAGAAGATCCTTGGCCGAACCAGAATCAAAAATATCCCCATTTCCAATCACATGAATGCTTTTAGCTTTTTTACAGGCCTCCTCGATCAAGTCACGATTGGATAGTCCTCTGTAGGCTTGCTCACGTGTTCTTCCATGGATTGTAATAGCGCTGACACCCGCAGCTTCAGCTAATTCTACCATTTGGGTGTGGATGAGATGCTTTTCATCCCAACCTACGCGTATTTTGACGGTTACCGGTATGGAGACACTTTGTGTCAAAGTTAAAAGGATGGCGTATAACCTGTCTAAAGTTTTTAAAAGGGCCGATCCGCTTCCATCCTTAGTGACTTTATCCACCGGGCAGCCACAATTAAGATCTACAACATCAAAGCCAAGATCCTCAACCATTTTTGCAGCTTGACCAGCATATTTAGGGTCGCTACCACATAGTTGAGCCCCAATTGGATGCATCGAAGGGTCGTAATCTAAAAACCGAAATGTAGAAGACTCTTTTTTAACCAAAGCATCCATTTTGCACATTTCGGTGAACATAAGTCCCGGTTTTCCGTGCCGTGCTGAAAGGCGGCGGAAGGGAAAATCGGAACAACCTGCAAGGGGTGCATACCATATATTTGAAGGAAGAAGAAGGTTTTTTAACTTGAGGGGACGGATCATAGGAAAAAGTGCCTAATAAAAGCTTGGATCCCCTGAAGAAGGAACAAAGCAAGCATAGGGGAGATATCCAACATCCCACCTATGGGGGGGATCCGATTTTTAAAGAAGATGAGATAGGGATTAGTAATCGACTCCAGCCAGGTGGCTATAGGGTATTTTTTTAACTCGGGTAACCACGAAAGCATGATGCGCAGCATGATGCAAAAGCCATAAACGGTCAAAAGAGCGTCAATCCATGAAAGCATATTGGTTCTTTTCCTTTAGCTGTGTTAATCTGGTGTAAGCTCGAAAAAGGGTAGTTCAAAAAAGATCAATTATTCTTTATGTGCTCAACCGATTTTCGATAAATTTTCTGAACAGAATAACCGATTTCAATTATCTATGAAAGTGCTTGGGACATCTTTTTTTGAAAAAAAACAACAGACGAAAGTTGTTTTTAAAAAAGGCGATCGTTACGTTTTGGAGCACCAGGACTCTTTAGCAACTGATGAACAATACGTTAGAGCGCTTGCTTTGCCCCTTGGGTCGTGCAAGGTCCGTTTTTACCCCACACCCCCATTAAAACCCTCAAAATTAAAAAAAGTTCTAGAAACAAGAATTTTGCAAGACCCTATGCTTGATTCTGAAAAAACAAAATTTTCCTTTAAAAAAGTCGATTTTGGGGCCGAGGTACACTTTGTTGATCAGGACCTTTTAAACCCCCACCTAGAGAACTTTGAATGGATTGTGAGCCCACATCAAGCGCTTTTTCGCTATTTAACCGATTATGTCCGCTTTTTTGAGCCCTGCCTTTTGATCTTCAAAGAAAAAAGGGCGTTTTATTGCTTTCGTTATGACGGTCGCAGAATAGATCGCTATTTTGAATCGAATTCGATGGATCCTGACCAGATACAAAACACTTTAAACAATTTAAAAATTGATAAGGTGGTCCTTCTCAACCGTGATCCTGTGGAATCCTTTCTTCATTTTGAGATAGAGCTAGAGAACCAGCAGTGGGCATTTTCTATTGGTAGTGCAATCGAGGGGTTAGATCCTGAACAAAATGTCAGTTTTAGTACCCCTATCGAAAATCCGTCCTTTCGCAATAAATTATACAAAAAAGGGTCTATTGCCTTTTTTTTGACAAGCATATTGGCATTTTCCATGGCGGTTTTCTTCCACCAAATTTTGGAAAAAGAAAAAACAGTATATAATCTGTCGATTGAAAAAACAAAGGATCTAGAACTTTTTGTCCCGTTGAATCTTAAAACAAGTCCTAAAATCTCAATTATTTTAAGAGATTTGCTACTGTCAATTGAGCCTTACAAGCTAAATCTGGTAGAATTTGATACCAAAGTGCACATGTTGGAAAAAAAACCCTATCTTCAAATCGCATTTTCATTAGAAGGAGATCCCGTACGGATAGAAAACTATGAGCAATCTGTTAAAAAAGCAGGCAAATCCCTTTTTGCAAAAATGGAAAGAGTACCTGAATCAAAAAATTTCTCTTTCAGGGTATCTGTCCCTATTCAATCCTAACGGCAAAATGAAAATATTATTTTATCTTTTTGTAATGCCGTGCATACCTCTTCTGATTGCTTTAGCGTACGGCTGTTTTTGCGCCTACAGCCTATCTTTGCAGAAACAGCTGTTGCAAGATACGCACCTAAAGTTAGCTCGTTCTTATTTTGAACAAAAAAAATATGAGCAATTCATGCAAGAGTACCCCCAAACGAAAGCATTTTTGCTAAACTCTTATATGTCCGATTTTATCCCGTTGCAGGGTGTTAGAAAAGAACTTGATTTAATTCCAGTCAACACACCGTGGTTTGAAAAAAAAGAAAAACTTTTGAAAAAAAGGGCTATATTCAAAAACACATCATCTTTTAAACAAGGCCCTTATCAGTGGACGGAGCAAAAACTTGAAAAACCTCTTTTGGTTGATTTTTCTGATATCCTAAGATTTTTGGATAAAATTGAGGGGGAGGGATACGCAAATCGTCATAAAATGGGTTCAGGTGAGCTTTTTTTTACCGAATTTTCTTTTGCTAAAAAAGAGATAGATTTGGGTCAATTCTACCAATTGCAAGCATCAGTAGCCGAAAAACGGGGGATGGTATGAAGCGACTCTACTGCGTTATAGGTCTATTTTTATTGTCATGTAGTTCAAAAGTTTCAAAGGATCCGATCCTTGTATCTGTTCAATTAATGGATAGAAATGGTGTACAAGAGACCATTTCACAACCTGAGCGGCTCAATAAGTATGTAGGAAAAACTTTTTTGGATCCGCAACCCTATGAAAAGGTTACCTGCCATTATAAAATGCAAAACAAAGCCCATTCAAGGGTCATTTCCTACCATAAAAATGGGCAGGTGATGCAAGTTTTAGAAGTTGTAGCTTCGCGTGCCAAAGGGCCATACAAAGAGTATTTTGAAAGTGGAGCTGTAAAATTAGAAGCTGAAGTGATTGAGGGGATTGGGGATATTAACCCAATAGCGCAAGAGACATGGATTTTTGATGGCATATCAAGAGTTTACTATGAAAGTGGTGCGCTGAAAGCGGAGATAAGTTACGAGAAAGGTCAATTACATGGCACCTCGTTGTATTACAGAGAGGACAAAACCGTATTTAGGCAAACACCTTTTATCTCGGGGCTAGCGCATGGAGAAGAGGTTTTTTTCAGCCCAGGCGGACAGACTTTGGGTACAGTGCAATATGTAAAGGGGGCAAAACATGGTAAGGCTTGGTTTGGTAGTGGTCTGAATGGTCTAAATGTTTTAGAGCACTACAGTCAAGGAAAACTCATCGAGGCTGAATACCGATCGACTCAAGGGGAAGTACTTTCAAAAGTGAGTGAAGGATCAGGCCTTAGAACAATTTTTGATCAAGGACGATTAGCCCGCACTGAGGAGATCAGGGATGGTTTTGTAGAGGGAAAAATCTCCTACTATGGGATCAATGAAAAATTAGAGCATGTTTTAATTCACAAAAATGGTGTGAAGGAGGGGGAAGAGCTTTTTTTTCATTCAAATGGAAAAACAAAATTGAAAATTCTTTGGGAAAATGATCAGATTCATGGAGTTGTTCAATCTTGGTATGAAAATGGTTTGGTAGAAAGCGAGCGGATGTATGCTTCTAATAAAAAAGAGGGTACTGCATTTGCGTGGTATCAAGACGGAAGTAGAATGCTCATCGAGGAATACGAGAATGATCTACTGATTCAAGGTCGGTACTACAAAAAAGGGGACAATGAACCGGTATCAAGAGTGAAAGAGGGGGACGGGATTGCTACTTTGTATGATTCAAAGGGGAATTTTATTAAAAAGATACCTTACCGCAAAGGGATTCCTGCTCATGGATAAAATCTTTTTAAGAAAAGCAATTCACCAAAAAATTGCGTCTAGAAAAGTCCAACCACAAACCCTGTTGGAGCGGTTAAAGCCTTTTTTGCATCAAAATGTTTTGAGCTATTTTCCCCTAGGTAAGGAATTAGATATTTCGGTGATCAATCAATTTCTTTTCGATCAGGGGCGTCTATTTTTTCCAAAGGTGATGGGGAACGAGCTTAAAATTTGTAGGGCTACCCAACTCGAACCGTTTCATACAGATCTATTAGGGACAAGAATTTGCGATAAATGGGAAATTGCGAGCCTCTACGATTTGAATACCCTTCTTATACCAGCTGTTGCAGTCGACCTTTCATTTCAACGACTCGGACGAGGCGGCGGATTTTATGATCGGCTTCTAGCAAAAATAGACAGTGGCATCCCCCGCCTTACAATTATCTATAAAGAACAGCTTGTGGAGACTCTCCCGGTAGATTTTTGGGATCAAAAGGTCGATAAAGTTTTTGTTTTTTAGATCTAATACTCAATAAATGGTCTGGTATTTTGATTTGGTTGCTCATTTTTGGGATTTTCTATTTTACAACCTTTGGGTCCCTCCGGAGACCCCATTGCGTTGACAAAGGCTCCTGATGGCACGCTTGGCCAGGCACCAAAAAGATCGCCTGTATCACAAAAGAAAGATACCCTAAAAGGGGTTGTAGTTAGACTGGGGGATCGATCAAATCCTGCGTACCCCAGCTCCCAGACCAACATCACTTGAGGCCCCAGGTCAAGTGTTTGCAGTTGACTTCCATCAAATGCGTAGATAGTACAATGTAAATCAAATGCCGAGTCATTAAACAGACGTAAAGTCTGACCAAATAAAGAGACGGAAAACAAAAGGAAAAGAGACCTTATCATAATCGGGATATTAAGTTTTGCTATTGTCATTGTCAATCCTCATCTGAGAAATAGGCCCCTTTTATATCGATCAATCCAAGATCGTTGATATGAATCCCTTTTAGTCGAGGATTTTTTACATATTGCATAGACATTTGATACAAAGGGATTACGGGAGATTCTTGCAGTAGAATTTTTTCTGCAGCCTCAAGAGTTTTGATCCGCTCTTCCCCCTTTTGGGAAATGGCCTGGTCAATTAAAGATTTAAAAATAGAGTTCTCCCAACATGTATTGTTTGTACCCGTATCTACCGTTCTGAAATTTTGTAAAAAATTCAGGGGATCTGGAACATCGGCGATCCAATTCCCTAAGGCAAGATCATAGTCTTTTTTCGAAATACGAGAAAAAAATACCTTTGGTTCTAGTCGCTCAAGCTGAATTTGGATTCCCACCATTTCGAGTTGAGACTGTATTGCCTGGGCAATTCGGTGGCTGAGTGGAGAAGAGCTGTAACTGAGGGTTAAAATCCTGGATTGTGGACAAACAACTAAAAGTTCTCTTGCAGATTCTTTTGCCCCATCTTCGTAGGAGCAAACTGCTGATGAGTTGGGGCATACACGCAATGAAGGGACCTGAGAATTAAATAAAATATGTTCACATAGATCTTTTCGATGGATACCGCTAGCAATCGCCTTGCGAAACGCACTATTTTGCAGTTCATCACGGCTTGTGTTTACTCGAATCCACTGTGTACCCAGGATAGGGTGGGACGTAAGTTTACCCTCCTTTGCTAAGGCATCGCGGCTGTCAGGTGGAATTGTTCCGAAAGGAGAACCTTCAAGATCTAACTGTCCTTTTTCAAACAGTTGTAATCCAGTTTCATTGTCACACATATGTAGCTCGACACGATCTATGTGGACAGCCTCTTTATCCCAATAATGCTCGTTTTTGATTAAAGTGATCTGGTAATTATGAAACCAATTAAACAAAGAAAATGGGCCATTAAATACCCCTTCACTCCCCGATGAGGGGAAGAAAATCGGTAAGCTTAATAATTCTAAAAAGAAAGGAATCGGATGGTTCAATTGGAATTCTAACGTATTTTCGTCTATTGCCTTAACACCCAGTGATAGGATATCTTGGTGCCCTTTTTTGATTTTCTCTGCCCCTTTAATGTAGTAAAGTAAAAAAGCATAATCACTCGGAAAATCGGGGTTTAAAATCATTTGGTAGGCCTGGAGAAAATCATGAGCAGTTATTTTTTTTCCGTTAGACCAATGGCTTTTACGAAGTTTGAAGCGATAAATAGTCTCGGTCTCATCTACACTGTAATTTTCAGCTAGAGCCCGTTGAAGTCCTTCTTTTGATGAACGGAAAAGACCCTCATAAACCATATTTGCGATATTGATATCATTGAGGGTCCTCAATCGTCTTGTATCGAGCGAATGGGGTTCAAAAACTATATTTAGCGCAAGCTTCACATTTTCTTTATGAGGAGAAGAGCACATGATAAAAAAAAGGAATGTGAAAAAAGGGAAGATGGAAAATCTTATTAAACGCATAATTGAAAGGACAAATTTTTAAATACTATGTTTCTTCTTATCACAATTTGCAAGGTTTTTTTTAAATAGATTTTTATGACAACATATATCAATACACTACCAGCGGTTGTTTACAACACTCCTAGAATATCTGAATTGTATCAAAATAAACCTCTAAAGAATGACAAAGGGCTTTTGATCGGTGTAGAGATGGTACTGTTACCAGGATCAAAAATAGAGGTCATCGCAAAACTTGAAGGGAATGTTTATCAAATTAGTACCCCACACTATCAAGTCGGATATCCCATTTATGTTGACGGGCGCTACTTAAAGAGGGGAATACCTCAAACATTTATCTTGCCAAGTTATGAAGATGCGATCGAAAATTTGTCGAAAGTAAAAGAGGATACTCGGTACATATACGGGGCAAATCTTGATCAGGGTGTACCGTCTTTATTTGTAGATTTTCCTCCCTGCCTAGATTTGGATCCCGCTGAAAAACAGGACTGGATTTTGCAGGGGTTAGATTGCTCAGGCCTTTTTTTTCAAATTTGTGCGGGAGCGACACTTCGTAATTGCTCAATGTTAGACAAAGTAGGAGATCGGTTAACGAATCCAAGGTTGTCTGAATTGTGCCCACTAGATTTGATTTTAACCAAAGGGCACGTTGCAATTGTAGAAAGCTCAAAAAATATCATTGAATCGGCAAAACGTTTTAATGGGGTGAGGAGGAGTGATTTGACGGAAGAGCTTTTCAAATCAGAGATCTTCAAAGGTCATCGGATCATTCGCCCTTTTTTCAAAGATGTCCCGGTAGCGTGCAATTTTTTCGGGTGAATGGGAAATTTGAGGTTTATCCCCTTTTTTAACCTTTTTTTTTCGGTGGCGAAAGTGGGCCAAAAACTCCTCTACACTCATTGTAGAGACAAAAAGCTCTTTTGTTGACAGAATGAGATGCTTATCACTACTGACAACTGTGAGATCTTTCTTTTTTTTTGAACCATGACAAAGCTCTAAAATAAATTTATCTGCATTTAGGGGCGGAGGGGAAAACAGGAGGTGAAAAGGGGGGTCACGCCGATTATGCTGAGAGAAATAATGTTCAGGGCTAGAGTCAAAAACAATATCAATTTGATGGTTTGTCCCTTCAAAAAGTTCCCAAAGAAAGGGGACTACCTCATCTCTTTGCTTTTCTAAACTTTGCCATGTTGATTCAAACACTCTAAAAATTAGGTTGTAACCATCAACTATGTAACGCATGGGGCAGATTCAATCAGATTAGATAAGATGGGATCAAGTTTGTCTAAAGCTTTTTTACGGTGAGAAATACGATTTTTGATCTGCTGATCTAGTTCACCGAATGTTTTGTTATAGTCATACTTTAAAAAAAGGCTATCATAGCCAAAACCGTGTGTTCCCCTCTCCTCAAGCAAAAGTTCCCCTTCGCACTGGGCGAGAACAACTTTGAGGCATCTATGAGGAAGGCAAAGTGCAATGGAGCAGGCAAAAAAACCGTTTCTTTCTCCCTCTTGCAGTGTTTTCAAAAGCCCTTTAAGTTTGAACCGGTTTTCCGCATCAGTGGCATCCAATCCCGCAAAACGGCGCGAGAAGACTCCTGGCTGCCCGTTTAATGCTGGCACAACAAGCCCGGAATCGTCTGCTAATGTAAGAATATTTAAAGAGTCAGCTGCATGCTGAGCTTTTTTTAGAGCGTTCTTTTCAAAAGAATCCTGGTCTTCCAAAGGCTCAACATAGTTGGGAAAATCCTTTAAGGTGTAGATGTCAAATTTATATTTCGACAACAGATCTTTATACTCACGTAGTTTTCCTCCGTTTCTTGTCGCAATCAATAGCTTGATCATACCGCCACCCCAACTTGATTTATTTTTTTACCGTTAAGCAAATACGGATATTTTTGATCGTATAGGTTTTGCCATTCATATCAAAGGTATCGTCGTTACGCTTTCCTTCAATGTCTTTAGCAAATTTAGATTTGTAGGATAGGATATTCTGATCAGCATCTGCATCATGGGGGCCTAAAATCTTGAAGTGAATTTTTTCGTCGCTAGAGCCATGAGCTTCAAATTGAATTCCCACACCAATCCGGCTGGTGTCAATATCTTCATCGGTTAAAATTCTTAGATTATTAAGTTCTTTAGATAAGGAACGAAGCTCGTGCTGTAGGCGATCTCTTTTTTCAAGTGCAAATTTAAACTCTGAATTCTCCCTTAAATCTCCATAGGAACGTGCGATTTCGATCTCCTTGGCATTTTCCAAAGTGTCGACTTGTACAATCTCTTCGATCCTCTTTTTGATCTTGAGAAAACCTTCTTCGGTCGTCCAAACTGCTGTCTCCTCGTCGACCCTGTCCGGCGATGCCAAAGAGGGATGCACTACCTCCGCCAGCGACCGCAGTGTTTTTAGCTCATGTGAGGTCAAGGATTGGCATTTAGTGGACAATAGAAGGAGTTCTTTGAGCTCATTTACCGAGCAATGTTGAAACAAGTTACGAATGAGCTGGAATCTTTGACCTGTTATGTACCCATGAATCTTTTTTGTAATATCGCGGGCTAAGGGATGGTTTTCAACTTTACTTAGTAAGTTGAAAAGGGCCTCAAACAATCTCTGGTTTCCCTGGTTATCTGAGTAGGGGAGTGTTTGGGATTTCAATATATTTTCAAAAAACCATAAAAAGGCTTCGGCATGTTTATCAGGAGAGTGGATCAGCTTTTCAATCACTTTTTTAACTGCATCTTGTGCTCCCCTTTTAATCAGGGCGTTCATTAAAAAATCGCGAAGCTGGGAGAGGTCAACTTTAAGTAAAAGTTCCTCAAACAAAGCGACAAAGTCCTCTCTAAATTTCTCAAGAGCAATCAGGTAGCGTTTTTTAAAAGAGATAATTTGGATTTGCTCAAGAGTGTGCACAGGCATTTGCGCCTTCTTGATCAAGGCTTCAATGCTTCTCGCTTCAGTCTCCCCGTAAAGATCCTCTAACATGAAAAAAATTGAAAGCTCTTGACCGTCATTGAGGTCGTGTTTCATCAAAGATTCGCTTAAATGGGATCGAAGCTTTTCCTTGAATTCTTGATTTTTTACCGACTGCGGAAAATCTCTTAAAAAGGAATAAACCATTTCTATAAGCGTATCAGCATCTGGCTTTTCCTCAAGCTGGCCAATGAGACGCTCTTCAAAGGAGATGGAGACTGTGGAGAGCATGAATGGGTCATGCAAAGTTTGAGGTATGATGATCTCGGGATCTTTTTTGAGTTTTGTACGGGTCAATTGCCACCACTTTTGCCACTCTTCTTCAGGGATAACAAGGTCGGCCATTTCATCTTTGATTTCCTGGGCATTTTTTGGACCAAGATCTTTTAAAAGTTTTTTAATGATAACTACAGGTTCTTTTCTGGCCATCGCCTCAAGCTGATCTGGGCTGCCAAATCTCAAAGCGAGAAAATGGGTTTTTGGAAGAGGAATCAGGCAATTTAAAGAGTTGAGAAAAGATAGATCTTTTTTCCCAGCCACGTAATCAAATTCGCAAGTTACCTGCTCTCTTACAAAAGAGACATCGATTACTTCCCCCACACCCCAGCCTTTAGTATGAAAGCAGAAGTTTTTAGGTTTAAGGTGGGTCAATAGCTCCAAATGGGACAATATTCCCTGGTAGGAGGGGCGATCTTTGCCACCCACAATTTTAAGGAGTTTTGCAAATTGAGGATCGTTTTGGTAACATTTGGTGATCTCCTCATCAACGATAGAGCGCAAAGTTTCCGTGTTCGTGGTTTCAAGATCGACAATGTGACGCAGGAGGGTGCGCTTGTCCTCACCCTCCGGGATTTTTTCCCACAAAGGCAGAATCTCCTCGACATATTTTCCAAAAGAGGTTGCAAATGGACTTTTGGAGATAGCATTTAATATGGCTTGAAGTTCATTCGGATCGACTTCATCGCAAAAACTATACTCTTGCCAAAGTGAGATTAGGGGAGCGAGCTGATTTTCAGAAATATGTTTTTGAAACTGCTTGAGATATTCCATTTTAGAAACCTTCAATACTGGTGTAGCGAGTATTATAAACCGAAGAAATTAATAATTGCAATTGTTGTCCTCAGAAGGCGACTTTAAGAAATTTTTAAAAAACCGCGCATAGACAAGTTTTGAGACGAAAAAAGGTATTTTTTGATCTTCCACCCCTATAAAATAATGTTTTCATTGCTTCAAATTTTGATCATCTTGAGGTATAAACTATGAAAAAGATCAAAAAAGGGGATCCTATGCAAGATTCAAAAACTCTTTTATCGCCGTTTGTGACAAATACGGACGAGAATATTTTTGTGCTCCAGAATTTGCCTGAGGTGATCAAAGGGGCCCTTTTTTCCCGCTATTCCCGCTCAAGGCTCGGGCTTAGAGAGCTTCTTCAAAAAGAGTTTTTGCAAAACAGTGAGGCGGGATTCGAAACTACAGCCGTCGATTTTTCACATGTGAACGTAAAAAAGGCTACCGATTTCTATGACCGAATTTTAGATGGGTATGGGGATGATTCCGTAGCAGAGCTAGGAGGAGCCCATTTGGCTCTGGAAGAGGTTTCTATGCTGGCTACAAAAATTCTTGAGGATGCCCGAATTGGGGGATCTCCGCTGGAAAAATCGACCCGCTATATCCCTTTTGACGATAAAAAAGATGGATGCTTTCGTTATTACAAAGACCCGAATATTTTGGCTTCCAGCTTCAAAGACGATTATATAGCCACGATGGATCATCTATTTGAGACCTATTCCTCCTTGATCCGTCCTATGACTGAAAGGATCGAAAATTTGTATCCTTTAGAAGAGGGCACCTCCGAGGCTGCGTGGAGAACATCTGTTCGTGCACTGGTATTTGACTGCTTAAGAGGGCTATTGCCCGCTGCAACGTTGACTAATCTCGGGTTCTACGGAAATGGGCGTTTTTTTGAATCATTACTGATGAAAATGCGCCTAAATCCTTTGGCCGAGGTGCAGCAAATAGCCCAAAAAGGGCATCAAGAACTCTCAAAAGTGATCCCCTCATTTGTGAAAAGGGCTGATCAGCAACATCGACATTTTGGTGCTTATAGGGAATATGCAACTCAGTTGAGCGACTTTGTTCAATCGTTAAAAAGACCCGATAAAAAGGAAGAGATGACGGGGTTTAGCGTCCGTTTAGTCAAAGATTCATCACAAGGTTGCGAAAACCAACTTCTAGCCGCCCTTTTATATGAAGAATCCTCAGAAACTTTTTCTGACCTTTTAAGATTTGTAGAGTCGATGGAAGAGAATGGAAAAAGAAAGCTGCTGGTAGAGCTTGGGCAGTTAAGAAAAAATCGACGCCATAAATCACCCAGAGCTTTAGAACATGTGGATTTTACATTTGAAATCACCGCAGATTTTGGATGCTATCGGGATCTTCATCGTCATCGTATTCTAACCCAGGAGCGTCAAAAATTAACCTGTGAATTAGGATATACCCTTCCACAGGAAATTGAGGGGACCGAGATGGAGGCCATTTACAAAAGTGCACTTTTGAAAGCAAAAAACTTTCATGATGAACTGGTAAAAATATTACCCGTCGAAGCCCAGTATAGTGTTCCTATGGCGTATAATATACGCTGGTATGTCAAAATCAACTTGCGCGCATTACAGTGGATGGCGGAATTGCGTTCCACCCCGCAGGGGCATCCTGAATATCGTAAAGTTGCACAACAAATGGCCCTGAGGGTGATTGAAGCCCATCCACTTTTTGAACCCCTGTTGGGATTTATGGACTATAGTGAGCATGCGATCGGCAGACTTGCCCAGGAGGAGAGGAGCTTAAAGAAGAAGGGTCAAATACATGGTTCATGATAAAAAAGGGCCTAGTGTTTTAGGTGGTGCACTTTTAGTGACTGGTAGCTGTGTTGGAGCGGGGATGTTAGGATTGCCTATTATGACCGGTTTGGTCGGTTTTTTCCCTTCACTTATTTTATTTACCGTTGCCTGTGGGTTCATGACTTTGACTGCCCTTCTTTTGGTGGAAGTACAAGAGGAGTTCGATCACCCGGTCAACTTAAGCACCATGTGTGGTTTTTCACTTGGAAAAGTAGGTCGATTTCTTTGTTGGATCACTTACTTGTTTCTTTTTTATGCTCTTTTGGTCGCTTACACAGCTTTGTCCGGCCACCACACCTCTGTCTTGCTTGAATATTTATTTGCGCTGAAAATGCCCGAGTGGGTGGGAAGCCTCTTTTTTGTCTCGTTATTTGGTTGTGTCGTCTATAGAGGGACAAGGCCCGTCGATTTATTGAACCGGTTTTTCATGGTGTTCAAAATTGTTGCCTACATCGGCTTAGTAGTCTTGGGTGCGTATTACGTCGATACGTCTCTTTATAAGAGAGTATCCTGGCCCTATTTACTTCCGGCAATTCCTATTATGATCATAGCTTTTGGTTTTCATAACATGGTGCCTTCACTGGTAAAACATTATCAAAACGATCGAAAAAAAGTCATTTTGTCGATCGTCTTAGGGTCTGCAATTACCCTGGGCATTAACCTTATATGGCAGGTGATTGCCCTAGGGACTATTCCTATTGAGGGGGCAGGTGGCCTTATGGATAGTTATGTAAAAGGGGTCGACGCAGCACAGGCGATGCAGTCAGTGCTATCGGCACCCAGCATATCCTTGTTTAGTAACGGACTTGCATTTTTTGCCATAATGACCTCTTTTTTAGCCCAATCGTTAAGCCTTGTCCATTTTTTGCAAGATGCGACAAAAACAAAAGGTGAATCAGATCGAGAAAACCCACAGCTGACCATTTTAGCATTAGTGCCTCCGCTGATCATCGCAGTATTGGGGCCTAATCTTTTTTTTAATGCCTTGAATTTTGCCGGTGGAATCTGTGCGATGCTTCTATTTGGGATTCTTCCAGTTTTGATGTGTTGGGTGAAGCGTTATCGGCGTAACCATCAAACTGGATATATGGTTTTTGGAGGAAAAAAACTCCTTTTGTCTCTCATGACGTTTGCACTATTTGTGATGGGATACCAGTTATTTGTGATGATGGGGATAACCTCTAGTGTTTGATCGATTCCTTTTAAGAAGTGTCTATGAGCCAAAAGGGGATCAACCCAAAGCTATTCAGTATCTTACCGAGGGAATTCAAAAGGGTGTCCCCTCTCAAGTTCTTTTAGGGATCACTGGTTCTGGAAAAACTTTCACGATGGCTAATGTGATTCAAAATGTACAGAAACCTACCCTCGTATTGGCTCACAACAAAACTCTTGCAGCCCAACTCTATCAGGAGTTCAAAACATTTTTCCCACATAATGCAGTCGAGTATTTTGTCTCGTACTATGATTACTATCAGCCGGAGGCCTACATAGCCAGAACAGATACGTACATCGAAAAAGATCTTGCAATCAACGATCGGATTGAGAGGATGCGCCTGTCTGCGACGAAATCTTTGATTGAGCGTAAGGATGTGATTATTGTCTCGTCAGTGTCTTGTATTTATGGTATCGGAGCTCCCGAACATTTTGCTCGTATGCAATTGAAATTGTACGTGGGGCAACGGATTGATCGAGATGAACTTTTGCTTAAGCTTGTGGAAATCCACTATAAGCGCAACGACATAGAACTTTCAAGATCCCATTTTCGGGTGCGCGGAGATGTGGTGGAGGTAGCTTTAGCCTATGAAGAAAAT
This sequence comes from Chlamydiota bacterium, assembly GCA_010031885.1. Lineage (GTDB taxonomy): Bacteria > Chlamydiota > Chlamydiia > Chlamydiales > RGXB01 > RGXB01. The sequence goes on from RGYU01000010.1 coordinate 23,143, forward strand.
ATAGCAGTACGTATCGAACTTTTTGGAGATGAGGTGGAGAGGCTGAGTTTAGTAGATCCCTTGACGGCAAGACTCATCAAGAGAGAAGAGAAGGTGACCATTTTCCCAGGTTCTCACTATGTCATGCCTGAGGATGTCAAAGAGGATGCAATTGAGGTGATCAAAAAAGAATTGGAAGAGAGGCGACGATTTTATCTGGATCACCAGCGCCCCTTAGAGGAGCACCGGATCCGCGAGCGGACTCTTTATGATTTGGAATTGATCCGTGAGATCGGATTTTGTAAGGGAATTGAAAATTACTCCAGGGCATTTTCACACCGTAAAGCGGGGGATCCACCTTCATGTTTGATCGATTATTTTCCTTCTGATTTTTTGCTTTTTATCGATGAGTCCCATCAAACCATTCCCCAAATTGGGGCGATGCAGAATGGGGATAAAGCGCGTAAAACCCCACTTGTAGAGTTTGGATTCAGACTGCCATCAGCATTTGACAATCGACCGCTGTCGTTTGCTGAATTTAGGGATAAAATACAGAATGTTGTGTATGTCTCTGCAACGCCGGGGCCATATGAATTAGAGGATGCCGAGGGGCGGGTTGTAGAGCAGATCATCCGGCCCACTGGTCTATTAGACCCGACGATTGAAGTAAAACCGGCGATGTACCAAGTGGATGATGCTCTTGGCCAGATTCAGCTAGAAGTCCAAAAAAATCGGAGGGTTTTAGTCACAACGCTTACTAAAAAACTTTCGGAAGATCTGACCAAGTATATGACGGAGATAGGGGTAAGGGCCAAATACCTACACTCCGATATCGACACGCTTGAGCGGGTAAAGATCATCAAAGAGCTGCGTGTGGGAGAATTTGATGTCCTTGTTGGGATCAATCTTTTAAGAGAAGGATTGGACATTCCGGAGGTGTCTTTGGTACTCATACTCGATGCAGATAAAGAGGGATTTTTACGTTCTAAAACGAGTTTAATTCAGACTTGTGGAAGGGCAGCTAGAAATAAAGATGGTCGGGTAGTCATGTATGCAGATGTGATGACAAAATCCATTAAAGAAACGATTGAGATCACACAAAATCGAAGGGCAGTGCAGCAAAAATTCAATGAACTGCATAATATTCTCCCAGAATCGGTCTATCGCGAGAAGAATGAAACGCTCAAGGAAACATTCTTTGAAGAGCTGGAAAAAGAGGTAGAAAAAATTGAAGAAACAATTGAGCTGACTCCTAAACAAATTGAAAAAAGGATCAAAGAGGTAGAAAAAGAGATGCGCCTCAAAGCTAAAGCTCTTGATTTTGAAGCGGCAATCGCACTGCGTAATGAGCTCGACCATTTAAAAAATTTAGCCAAAGAGGAGGACAAATATAGGGAGGATTACCAAAGATCCTACTATGCTTATACTAGAACCAAGGGGGGTGCAGACTGTATGCGGCACTACGAAATATTAGCGAATGGATGCATACCTTATTTTACAGATCTTCAAAATGTCCCCCCTATGACGATGACCCATTTCCCTAAAGAACTTGTCTGGGAAGCGATGCATCTGCCCGGTGTTTATGCTGGAAAAATTGACCACTCTATTTTTGACAAAAAGCGCTATTTTGAAATTTTAGAGAAGCTATTGGTGCACACGCGAGAGCATTTAACTTGTAGAAAAATGGCCCAGTACATCCTTGAAAAAATCGGTAACCCCAACCCCAAAAAAGTCCTTTTTTTAAATACCTTTCCTGATGAGGATTATTTAAAACTTATGACTTACATCGGCTTGAAACAGCATTTGGGTGACAAATGTGACTTTTATCTCAAAATGGATTTTCTCTACCAAGATTATGAAAAGCCTGTAAAAAATCTGTATGGACGCGGTTTTACGTATAGTAAGGTATTAAAACCACAAAAAGAGATATCACGAAAACAAATGTGGTCTAATCTTGAAAATGGGGCTTATGATGTTGTGATCATAGGGTCTATCCATCGAAATAATTTATCTTGGCTCAAAGTTCTGAAACAATTTCCCGTTCAATTTGTCTGCATATGTGGGGAGGATTATGACGGTGTAACAAAAGTTCATGACTGCTGTTTTAAGGGGATGGAAAATATATTTATTAGAGAGTATACCTCTATTCTTTGATCATTTGGAGATTATAGGTGAAATTTGTCCTCTCTAGGCTACCTGCAGCCCTTCTCGTCTTTGGTTTTTTAATGATTATCCATTATTTTCAGTGGGGAATTATCCCATCAAAGGAAAAAAAAGGGATCATATTTGCACATCCAAAAGTGGAAAAATACGACGTTTTTTTGATTGCAACAGATGAAAAACCCATAGAAATTGGTTTGATTGAGGCTTTAAAATCACAAGAAGGCCCCACATTAAAGATCCACATTTTAGACGGGTCTAGTTTGGAATTTGAATCCGAAAAATATTCTGATATTGCCTATGAAAAAATCGATCCGGGAATACTATTTTCAGTTTTTTTTACAAAAGCAAAAAAATGCGATCCAAAAGATGTGATCGTATTGATAGATACCACAGAAAAAAACATCCACAGATCTTTTTTCAAAAAAATGCATGAAGTGTTTGAAAATGGGGATGTTTGGTTTTTATATGCTGATAAAAAAATTCATCCAACCAGGAGTAATCCAGGTTTTCATATCGCTAAGATTAAAGCTTGTCATGCAGGGCTTTTGCACCAGTTGGAGCAGGAGAAAATAGCTGATTTTAAAGAATTTTATAGTGCAATTTTTTATTTGAGTGATGACCACACCCTTTTTGATCCTAAATTATTAGATTCTCAATTTGAAAATGGATAAATAAAGGTCTGAAGTTTTTTTATTTTTTAGTTTCTAATTCTCCTTTTGATATAACTAAGATGTGAAAAATTTCTCTCTTTTTGTTATTTGCTCATTTTTTTGTGTTTTCAACCTTTTTTCGAAAAAAATGGATATTGGATGCCCTCACTCCAAATTTCATGAGGCAGGGTGCATTGAGCAGAATCAACCATTGCATTTTGAAAAAACACAGATTATTTTAAATGAGTTTGCGGGGGCATACAATCCATCGATTGTAACACGAAAAGGGGGAGGGTATACACTTTTTTTTCGACATGATGTTCCATGTAACCATCATTTTAAAAACACTCGCTTAGTCTATTTGACTTATCTAGGTTATGTAGATTTAAACGATAAACTGGAGTTCGTATCAGAGCCCAAACTTTTGCCTATGTTGAGCCCCTACTGCGAGGACCCAAGAGTGGTTTTATTTCAGGGGTATTACGTCCTTTTCTTTAATGAAATTTTTAAAGAAGACCCCTCTGAAAGGAAAATGAAAATAGCGATTATCGATCCTGATACAAAAAAAATTCTAAAAATCCAAACATTTCCCAATCAAACAAGGAAAACAGAAAAAAATTGGACACCCTTTGTGGTAAAAGAAAATGACAAAGAGCGCCTTTTTTACATCTACGAATTTTCTGATCTTTCGGTTTATGAGGTAATTTTGGACGATCTAAATTTGGCAACGAAAAACATTTCTAAAAAAAATTTAGACAATCCCCAAATCATAAAATGGATTCAAAAGTATGGCCCGTTGAGGGGCGGTGCGCCCCTTGTGGAAATTGATGGAAAATTATGGTCATTTTTCCACTCCTATTTTCATGAAACGGTATTTGAGAGAGGAAAGTACCGAAAGAAATATTACTACCATATGGGTTTATTGACCTTGGATCGAGAGGCTAGTAGAGTAGAAAAAATACTTCCATTTCCGCTGATTTACGATGGAGCCTATAGAACATTCCGCCATAGGACTTTGGATAAATGGGTTGTTTATCCATCAGGTGCCCTTTACAATCCGATAGATCAGAAAATACTCTTAGCGGTGGGTGAAAATGATGGAGCGATCTTTATATTGAAAATAGATAAAAACCAACTAGAGGCCAAAATGGATCTGCTAGTAGTACAAGATTGAGATGGTATAAGTGGTGGTATGGGATCCAGTTTTTTAGCGTTTCTGTCTCTTTCAATCTCAATTATGGGCACTGTAAATAAAAGAGATGGGATTGGGCGTCAGTCTATCGAGTTGGGGATGGTGCTTAAAAATAAATATGAGGTGACAGTTGTGCCGGTTGGGGCGATTGAGGAGCTCACCGATCTTGAAAAAAACCTTTTAAAAGTAGATTTGAGATCGCTTAATCAAATAGTGCTTGTCAACACTTCATTACCCGAAATTCCCCATTTTGTGGAGATTTTGAAACGATACAGGCGCAAAGACCAGCGATTTTTATGCTATACAATGCACGAATCATCAGCTGTTGATCCCCACTTTGTAGAATACCTCAATTTTTTTGAGCACATTATTGTACCAGATCCATTTTTGATAGAGGTATTTCAAAATAGTGGCGTAGCAGTTCCAATCAGTGTGATTCCGCTTTCTGTAGATCTTGGCGATTTTTTGAGCCAACCAATCAAGAAAAAGGTGAAAGAGCCTTTTATATTTGGTAATTATTCCGCCTGCATTTTACGCAAAGATTTAGAAATTCTTATTTTAGCTTTTTCTAAAAAGTTCAAAAATAATCACAATGTTCGTCTCAAGATTAATTGCCGTGGTGGCGATAAGCACTACATGAAAACTCTAAGAGATTTGATTGACTCTTTAAATATCAAAAACGTCGAATTCACTGTCGACTCTAAAAACGCATCGAAATATCTACAGATGTTCCTTTCAACCGATTGTTATGTTTCCCCCTCCTGGGGTGAGGGGTTCAGTATACAGCCACGACAAGCTATGGCTTTAGGGATACCTGTAATTGTGTCTAATAATACAGGTCAGGCAACAATCTCTCAGACAGGTCTTGTCTTTTCTCTAGAGAAATCACAAAAAATTCAGGCTGCTTACTCTGACCTTTTTGGTTTTTTTGATATGGGTTGGATGGCCAAAAGCGATTTGGACGAGTTAGCAGACCTTATGGAGAAAGTATATATCAATCGTGACAAGGTTTTAGTGGATAATGCTAAAAAAAGGGATTGGGCTAAAAAATTTGATCTTAAACAGGGTTCATTTATCGAAAAATTTTGTAGCTTTTTTGAGCAATATGAGGAAAAAAGGGAATGAAGATCCTAAGTGTCCATTTTTTATTTTTTTGGATCCCGTATTCTTTAGTCGCGCTTCCAAAAGAGCTCGATCATCCTTTAATCACAAATTCTAGGTGCCTAGAGACTAATCAAAATCTCTTTCACTATGTAAAAACAATCGAGTTGCCTAATTTCAAGAATGCCTATAACCCTTCTATTGTGAAAAGAGGGGAGGAGTACACTCTTTTCTTTCGTTTTGATGAAGGTAAAGAGCATTTTCTCTATCAAAAACCGATGGGAGCGATGACCTATATCGGGGTTGTGGATTTAGACGCACAATTTGAAATAAAGTCCTTGCCTTATCTACTGGATTTGAAAAGCTCTTACTGTGAGGATCCCAGAGCCATTTCTTTAGGGGGTAAAGATTACCTATTTTTTAATGATTTGGAATCTCGAAATTCCAAAAATCGTGTGATGAAAATAGCTGTTTTGGATTCACAAACACATTCAATAGATCAGATTTTTTCCCTCCCTGGTGGGAAAAAAAGTACAGAAAAAAACTGGACGCCCGTTGTAAAGATCGGTGGAAAACAAGGGGAGTTGTTCTACATTTACAGTTATGACGATGTTTCCCTATATCGACTGGATATGGAGGCCGATTTGATCCAACCTCAGTTGGTATCTAAATTAAAAATTGGTTCTAAATATCCTGTAAAATGGTTAAAAAAATATGGTTTTTTAAGGGGAGGAGCACCAGTGTTTGAAATTGATGGGGATTACTGGGCTTTTTTTCATTCTACATTTAAAACCAAAACTCCTGTAAGTAAGACGTATGACCGCAGAGATATTTTTTATGTGATGGGAGTCATGACATTAAAAATTGACACAATTAGCTGGATCCAAAAAATTGGCGAATACCCCTTACTTTATGAAACGGCTTTTGAATCGAAAAAAGTACGCTGTCATGATAAATGGATCATTTATCCCTCAGGTTGCTACTACGATGAAATCGATAAAGAATTTATCCTATCCGTAGGTGAAAATGATGGTTGCATGAAAATTTTGAAAGTCAAGCTCAATAAATTAAATGAAACAATGGTAGAGGTGGAATGATTAAGGCTAATGCTTATTTGACATTCTTTTGTTTTCTCTTTTTTTTTGAGGTGCAAGCAGATCCAAAAGTACATCGAATCATTAGCTGGGGATATTTTTCTGAAATCATTGCCGAATACTGTGAAAATCGCTTCAAATTCTATGATATACAGAAAGGTCAGCTCTATGGAGATCTTTTCAAACTTAAAATACCCCGTTATGTTTTGGTCATAAATAACGGCTCAGACCAAGCTTATCCCCTCCTCACAGCATTTTATATGCGATATTTTGGTACTGGAACGATCTATTATGAGGAACTATCCAAAAAAAAGGACCCTAGAATGAAAGCAGCAGTCCATAAGTTGCACCTCGATCACTATTTTAAAACAGATAAAAAGGATTTTTTGAGTGAAAAAAAATGGGATGTTCTTGTTTTGGATAGTGGACTGAATGAAGAAAAAATAGGTCAAATCATTAAAAAATATAGCCCCTTTTTAAATGAAAGAGGGCTCATTTGGGTTGACATCTCCTCTTGGAAAGAACCCTCGATAGTTTTGAATATTGAGGGATTTAAGCCTGTCCTTTTAAGCTCTTTTGGTGATGAGATCACCTTTAAGATTTTCAAAAAGGCCCATTAGAGGGTGAAGTTAAAATTAATGCTATTTTTTCCCAAGCGATTCGACTTCAAACCCTATCCGACGAAGATATTTTTCATCTAAAAAATTTCGAGTATCGTAGATGAATTTGGTGTTCATGCGCTTATAAATATCAATGAAATTGACCTCTAAAAATTCTTTCCAGGGTGTAGCTAAGATTAATGCGTCGGCATACTGAACAGCATCTTGAGGACGATTATATGTAAATAAGGTGGGGAATACCTTGAGAGCATTAGCGTTAGCTATGGGATCGTAACAATGCAAGATTGCTCCTCTTTTTTGGAGTAAATCAATCAGCTTTAAAGCAGCAGATTCCCGAACATCGTCTGTCTCTTCTTTGAAAGAAAGTCCCCAGATAGCAATCTTTAACCCTTTGAGGGAACCAAAGCGATTTTCAAGATTTTGGACAATTTTAAGAGCCCTTGTCGAATTCGTTTGCACTGCAGCATTTACGGTTTTCAAATCAATACCGTATTTCTCTGCAGCCTTCAAAAATGCATTTGTATCTTTGGGAAAACACGATCCTCCATACCCCGGGCCAGGTTTTAGAAAAGCTTTGCCGATCCTCTTATCAAGCCCAATCGCATAGGCTACCTCATCAACATTTGCACCTATTTGCTCACAAAAATCAGCAATCTCATTGATAAAAGATATCTTGATAGATAAAAAAGAGTTAGAGGCATACTTGATCATTTCTGCTGATGCAATAGATGTTGTACACAAAGGCGCACCTGCATCTATAAGCGGTTGCATCAGGTTGGCAAAAATGTTGGCGGTCTCGTCATTATCTGCACCGATGACAATCCTGTCAGGGTGCATAAAATCCTCTACACTCGATCCTTCTCTTAAAAATTCAGGTGCATAGCCTAGATTGTAGGGGGTTTGTTTAGAATTGTTTTCATCAATTACTTCTTTGATCCAGCGAATAGTGCCCATGGGGACTGTGCTTTTTACAAAAATAGTTTTTTTATCGTTTAGGTTTTTGCCTATCGTTTCAGCAACTTTACCGATAAAACAGAGATTAGCCTCCCCATTTTTTCCTTCTGGCGTTCCAACAGTAATGAATATCACATTGGAGTTGAGTATGCTTGTATCTACGTTTGTTGAAAAATGGAGGCGCCCATTAGCTAAATTTTTTTGGACTATTTCTAAAAGACCATTCTCATAAATAGGAATCATCCCTTTTGAAAGCATTTGAATTTTTTCTTTATCTACATCACAGCAGGTTACTACTTGCCCTAAATCTGCAAGGCACGCTCCCAAAACTAGCCCGACATAACCGGTACCAATTACTGTTACAGAGTGTTTGTTACCTGTAGAAAAAATAGGATCACAAAATCCCAAAGCAGGAAAGATCAACAGTTGAAGCAAAAGTAATTTTTCAACAAACCATTTTATCATATAGTCGCTATTGTTACTAAGTTAATTGCATTAAATGTAATAAAACATGTTTTTATTTCTATAATCATATTAAAAGATTTAAAAAAAAAGCTTTTTTTT
>RGYU01000091.1 GCA_010031885.1 Chlamydiota bacterium
GGCATATTTTTAAGAGGGGGAAAAATCACCTCTAAAAGGCCGAGCCTTTGCATTTCTATAAGAGCATGACATAAATTGCCATCCCCATGCATTTTTTCTAGCTCCTGCAGTATACGCTCAAAAGAGACGGCTGGTAAAAGGGTTGGAGCATGCTCTTTGATAGCCTCTTGGGTGGCGGGATCTATATGAAATTGAAATCGTGAGGCATACCGGATTGCGCGGATCATGCGTAGACGATCTTCTTGAAATCGATCATGAGGGTTACCGATTGCACGAATTTTTTTTTCTTTCAAATCCTCTTTTCCACCAACAAAGTCGATTGTCTCATTGGTGAATGGGTCTAAAAACATCCCATTTATGGTGAAATCACGACGTTTTGCATCCTCTTCAGGGGTTCCTGCAAGAATAATGTCAGGACGTCGCCCATCTTTGTAGCCGGCCTCAGTGCGAAAAGTCGCAATTTCAAAACGGTGCCCATCCTCAACCACAACAAGAATGCCAAATTGCACTCCCACCTCAATAGTCTTTTTAAACAGTGGGCGCAACTCATCTGTGGATAAAGAGGTAACAATATCGACATCATTAGGAGATGATCCCATCAAGAGATCTCGAACAGCACCCCCAGCTATGTACGCGGTGCCACCGTTTTGACGTATTTTTTCCAAAATTTTAAGGGCTGTTTCAAAAACGTTCATAGATTTAGAATAACAAAATGCCAAAAAAAGGGGGATGATAAAGAAGAGATTCATAAACGCCCTATTTTTCACCTTGAGCAAAGGGAAAATTCTCAATTGTATATAAAATTTTAAATAGGTATTCTCTCAAAAGAGTTCTTTAATAAAATTAAAAGATATAAAAGTTGTTAAAATACAAAATTATAAGTTTTTTAATACTTTTAAAAAGGGCTTAAACGGGAACAAGGGGTTTTTTGATGTTCAAATGGCTTGGCATTCACCTAGTTTTAGGGATCATGATGTTCCAATTAAGTGCTTTTGAAATCAAAATGTCTGAAACGGAAAAAAGGGGTGCCTACCAGATCATAAAGACGATGGGAGATTATAATATAGTCGGATTACTTTTGCGCCAACGAGAATTAAGGCGACTTGGTAAGATGATAGATCATGTACCCCCAATTTATTTTCTTGCGTATGTATTTTCTGACCCCGTTTTGAAATCTTCCATGCGCCGCATTCGAGAAAATTATTTTAAATGGACGACTTTTTTAGATGGTCTGTCCCCAAAAATGGATGAGATGGCTCGTTCGGGATCACTCTATCAGGAGCTCCCCTACTTTGCCGATTTTCTAAGGGTTAATTATGACAATTTATATGAAAGGTGTAGACAACATGACTGGGAAGAGTTTGTTAAGCAGCTTATGTAAACCTCTTTGGTCGATCCTTTTCATAGCGTGTATTTTGTGCTTTCCGCTAGAGGCGCTGACAAAGAGGGAAAAAAAGGATATTAGGGATTTTTTAAAATTTCTTGCTACCCATCGGGTAGTAACGCTTGGATTGAGGGCGAGTGAGGTTGCGATATTAGCCGAAAAAATATTGCCCGTTCATCCCGTTGAGCTTGCCTGTTATATTCTAGGAGATGATGAAGTTTTTGGTTATTTTTGTCGTATCAATCAAAATTTTTTCAAGCAGCAGTATCTTTATAGAGAATGGTCAAACCTATTTACTACTGGATATGGTACCCTAGAGCTAGACGAGATTGAGCAAGAGATTTACATGGCCGGATTGGATAAAAAAGTCGTCCAGGATTGTCTTGACGCGAATACGTTTGTAGAATTATGGAGGGAGCTACTTGAGCGTGCGAAAGGTACAGGGTAGATAAGGAATATGTTTTCATTGGTGATGTCTCTTATGTTGATCAATCCCTACCATGGTTCGATACCCAAAGATGAAGCTGGTGCGGTATCGGAAATTGTAATTGTAATTTCGGAGTCAAATTTAATAAGTTTAGCAGGTAAAAGAAAATATTTGCTCAGAGTAGGAAAAAAAATTGAGCATCTTCACCCACTAGATTTTTTAAAAGTTGTAGCGGTTTCTAAACCTCTTTTAGATCATTTAAGAAACATCCAAAAAAGCTCTGTAAAGTGGAGGGCTTTTGTCTCCGGAATTTCAAAAGGCTTTGAAGAGGCTTCGAATAAAGAAAAATTTGGAGACGAGGTCGCAATTTTTGCCGAAGGGCTCCAATATTCCAAGGATGAGCTTCTAAAAATCACTCGAAAAAAGGATTGGGATAGTTTTGTAAGATTTGTGCTAGCGAATGCAAAAAATCTAAATGAGGATCAAAGCCTTTCATCAAGCCAAAAAAAGCAGACTACTGATCAAATGCAAGAGTCGGGCTTAGGCAAGTAGTCAAAAACAGCCCCTTTTTTACCAAATAAAAGGACAA
>RGYU01000092.1 GCA_010031885.1 Chlamydiota bacterium
GGCAAATATAAAAAGGGGTTTCATAAGTATGAATCTAAATCGGGCGTGGGGTTAAAAGCAAGTAAAGACCTATCAATTTGTTTCGCTTTTTTTGCCTAGAAAAAGGATAAACTGTTTTTTTAGCCTACTAAGAAGTGAATAGATGTCAAAAGCCTATCAAAAAAAGTTAATTATTATTTCACACCTTTCTGTCTATTTTTAGAAAAACAGCTTTTCCTATCTCCAGGTAAATTTGATCCAATGAAGTGGATCTATAAATGATGATTTGTGCCCCCTCAAAAGAGCGCGTATTCACATCGTTTTTACGCATTAGCCAAACTTACCCCATGACCCAAAGGGGTATAAAGAAGCTAATCTATTCACATGAGTACCTTTAAACTGCCCAATTATCTGATATTTTTTATTAAGAATTTATCTTACTGATACTGAGGTAAATAGTCTCAATGACCTTAGTGTAAATGACTCATCAAACGGGATGCACAACAAAGATAAAAATTTTTCGTTTTATTTGGTTTCATCAGCGTTATAACCCATTGATTTTTAAGCTGTTATTAGCTCTAGATTTAAAAAATAAAATATGTTATAATTAAAGAATAATAATATTCAGAGGGGGGTATTCAATTGAACCTAGATAATTGGGCTAGTATTCATTTTGAACGTACTGAAAATCAAAGACAACCAATCTTTTCACTAAGGCAAAACCAACATGAATTTAGCTTAGCGAACATCTCCATAATAGACAGGATTGTTACCTTTATAAAGAATTTTTTTTCTACCAAAAACGCTGAAATTCACAAGGATACAAAAGGCTCTTTAAGCCCAAAAATTTCTTCACTGTCAACAGATTCTGCCGTAATTAGCGAGAGTTCGATCGACCATTCGGGCCAATTGAATGATCTTGAAATACAGATAAACGACCCTAAAAAGGGATTATCTGACAAGAAATTGAAAACTGCACTTCTGTCTTTGGTAGGGGAGCTCAAAAAGAGTTCAGAAGACCAAAGAAAAGAGTTTGCCTTTGAAACGTTTTCAGCTCGGATTGATCCATTAAAAAAATGTCAGCTTCAAAGCGGGTCTATGAGTGCCAGTTTTTTTGCCCATATAGATGACTTGTTTAAGAGTATTGAAGAAGAAAACAAACACGAGATAGATGTAGTAAATGAATTTACACAAGATAGAAGCCGATTTCAAAATCCAATCTTTGGAAAAAAAGTTAAAAGCGAATCAGCGATAAATCTTATTAAAAGGGAACTAGCTAGGGTTTTTCCTGAGAATCAGCAGAACCAAACAACGGTAGACAGAGAAAAACTTCTAAAAAGAACTTTAAAAATTCTTTCACAAAGCTCTTTAAATCTAATCCCAATTTTGTGGGGAGCCGAGAATTCGGTAAAGGGAGTTCCCAAATCGTATACTATGCGATTGGACAGTACAAATAAAATAATTATAATTAGTAGTAGTTACGAACTCCTTGAAAAAAATTTTGAAGATGAACCTCGAAGCCTCGGCAGTTTGAATGTGACGATGTATATCCCTCTCGATCCTGATCAAATTGCACAATTTGATCTTACGCGAGTGGTAAGTGGTTCGAAAAATATAACAAATAAATTTTTCAATTTTGCGGGTATTTTTGCTAAAGGCTAAAAGAGAAATTATTGGAATGAATGATCTATTTTAAATCTTAATAAGGTTTAAATTTCTGGTGGTTGCTTAGGGTAGGCGCGACTTCTTTGCTTTTTTTGTTGCCAAAAAGGCATACTGTTTTTCTAGTATGCGACAAAGAAACGAATACGCGTTGAGAGTTTTTCAAAAACACTTTCAAGAAGAGACGCGATTGATCCATTTTGGCCCTGTAGCCCCTATTTTAGAAAACGTTTTATATGCCCTCGCCCTTTTTAGAAAAAAGGAGCAAAAAACGATGCTTGAGGGCAAAGATCTGCTGCTCAGGATGATTGCCTATCAAAGTGAAAAAGGATTTTTCCCCGACGCAATCCATCTTTTTTCCCATAATCACTATTCATGGAAAAAAAACATCCTCATCGCTAGCACCATTTTGCTCGTGCTTCAAGAGTTTGATCGAGTGATTGATAAGGTTAGTAAAGAAAAAATAAAATACGCTCTAGACCGCTTACTTCTTGCGTTGAATCCGATTGAGCTAGATCCTATTCTCTCTTTTTTGTTTCAGCAGTTATCCGATCAAAAAGGACCATACGACCTTAAAGTGACAAAAGCTGATGATTTGACTCTTTTGATTGTAGCCATGAATTTCATCCGAGACGAACTGACTCTTGAAGCTGTAAAATCGCTTGTCGAGGAAAATGTAGGGGAGGGACTATCGTTTTAT
>RGYU01000093.1 GCA_010031885.1 Chlamydiota bacterium
AATGGAACCGCATCAGCTCAGGGAACAAGCTAGGTTATTTTGTGATCAGAATCCTCTTGTTGCACGTGAAGAGTTTTTAGCTGAAGTCGAGGAATTTATTAGGTTAAGAGGAGACTGATCTTAACCTAAACTTGAATTTTTTTTCTTGTTTTGTAAACTATTACATTGAAGGCTTAGGTGCGTGAGTTGCACGAGCCTCCAAGCGCTACCCGCGCTTCCGATTTGTGAAGAGCTTAACCTCTCCCGCTGCAACAGCCTCCAAGCGCTACCCGCGCTTCCGGTTTCCACATGACTTGGTAGCGACCATCGTGCGCGATATGGCCACCTTGGAAGAATTTCGTGTAAAAGCTATAAGGAGGCTAGCGGCACGATAGGGGTTAATCGATTGTATGCCCACATGAAATTTTATTGGATATAGACTAAAAGAGATGCCTCAAGGGCAAAGAAGAGATCAATTTTCCCTTTACCAAATCAGATTTATAGAAAATTTTTTAAATTATCCTATTGGCTACCTAAGCGTAGGTGGTTAAAAAAATCGTTTTATAAATCTATTAGAATTTTTTAATAATATCAAAATATTTACTGTTTTTTTTAAGATTAAAGGGTAAAATTTTAACCTTGGGAGAAGAATCATGGCGATAGCACCAAATCAAAACATCCTTAATTATCAAAACACCCCTTTGGATCTAGGGTCTTTAAAAAATAAGTTTAAAAAAACCGCTACTTGTATCCCTTTTGTTGGCGATTTACTGGGTTTACCTATTCAAGCTAAGCTTGCAAGGCTAGAAACAGATTCTTCAAACTTCTATCATAAAAGAGAAATTCTCCTACAGTCACTAGATTACGACTTTCTCTCTTTTGGCCGTTCTATTGTCACTTTTTTATCGATACCCTGGCTCTTGTCCCTTGCACCCGCCTCTCCCTTGATCATGATCGGTGTGATCGGCTCTTCTATCCTTTTAAACAACATCTTTATTTTTGGTGATTTGGAACAGCGCTTCGGTAAATATTCCGCTATCGCGAAAATTTTCCTATTCGCCATAAATTGTTCAGCTTTATATCCCCCGTTACACCTTTTTTTTCTAACTAAAAATATTCAATTTTTGACAGATACAATAGTTGTAGGCCAAGCCGCTCTATTCTTTACGAAATTTCTCCTATTTCAGATGAAAGGAATTCAGTACAACTCTGTCGATCGTGATGTACAAAATTTTGAGTTTAATAATTTGGGGCTATGGACAAATTACGATCTCAACACAGGTGCAGGAGGAATTGTTCAAAATGCTCTAGAAATACTGGGTTCGCTTGGTCTCAACGATGATGACAACAGAACAGTATTACGATTTGTAACTAAGATTTTAGAAACGGCCGATTTTCAAAACTTAAGAAGAGCTATAAGGGTTCATGATGCTGCTGTATTGAACCAAAATATTTATGTAGATTATCAACACAGAGTCAGCACTATTATGAATAATTTGAGAGATTTTGAGGAATTCCGAGGACCAGCAATAGCTCAGATGGCGGATGCTTTGAATGCTTGTGGCGATCGAGTTGCTTCTGCATTGAATACTTTAGATATGCTTAGCTACATCTACGGGGAATTTAAGCCTAACAATGATATCGATTCTGCTTTTTTAGCTATCCGATTGGTACGCCTAGATCACATTCGCCAAAAAGCTTATGAGCACAATCCAGGGTTTGAAGGGTTGGAAACGCAACTCTTTTTGGAGGTAGCGCTTAAAGACCGGCTTCAATTACCGCTCCAGACCCAAAATATGAACTATGAGGCCATTGGTCGCGGTGAAATGACAAGAGACACTTTAGACCAAATAACCCAAGAAATTTTAGCCCTTACTTCAACCGATCAGCAAGTTTTCGATATTCTTACCGACTCATGTGTTTGGACGGACCGTCTAAAACACCATTTCGCCGATTTTTACGAGGATGTCATGAGGGGGTTCGAAATATCTGCAAGGGGAGGTGGGCTAGATTATGCAAAAACCTCGCAAATTTTAGCGAAAATCCTACCGAGGAGTGGACTGAATTTTTAGGTCAAATAAGCCCAGATCACAGTCAAGAAGTTATGCAAACCCTTCAAGAAATTTGCCCTTCTTTATCAGGACAAGACTATCATTCCGCTCTGACTGGACCAAATGGATTGATTCAACAGATCAACAGGAAGAAAACGATCGAATGGTTAGACGCAAAATACGCCGCTCTAAGGGCCAAGCTCAAACCAGGTGCTTAAGAGAATTTTTAAGGGCTT
>RGYU01000094.1 GCA_010031885.1 Chlamydiota bacterium
TCGATCGTTTTATCAAAATTCACCGGAAGAAGTATCTGCTTTGAGTTCTCAGTTCTCGCCCACTTATAGGTAAAAAGGCAGTCGTTTTCACACAACCGAAAAGGTGCCTGGCCAGTAGTTGGCAACTTTGTAACCTCAAGTCCCCTTAAGCAATCCTTTTCAAGCAACGGACATGAAACACTTGGATTGTCCGTGCTACTCGTCACTATCGACCAAGTCGCAAAACTATTCGGCCTGAACAACGACGCAGTTCCAGAAGGACCTGCAACTTTATTAATCTCGCGCACCGAATCTTCTCCAAAATAAGCAAGCAACTTCTCTCGACAACCCGATTTGTCTTCAGTATTCACAAAAATCGACGACACCGCCAAAAACTCCAAAACCTCCGGCTGACAATCGGCCGTATTCGGCACATACCCGCTTCGATAAGGCTCTGATTTTGCCGTCAGAGTTTCCGACTGACGCGCCGCCCCAAAAAATTCAATTGTTGGATAACCGGCTCGCGACAGCTGCATACTAAAACGAGTACCAAAAAGAGAATTCCAGTCGCTCTCACTGTCATTACTTGCCACGCTCAGATCAGCGAATCGCTCTCTCTTAACGAGTTCTCTCTCATTGACCGACTCAACGCGTGAGTCACGAAAGATTGAAAACTTTGAAATGTCAGATCCTTTAAAATAAAGAACGGCCGGATACAAAATAGCCATAAGAACCGCAAAAATCGCCAAAATAGTCGGCAGGCGTGTCTTTTGTGAAAGTAAAAATGACAGAACTATTCGCTCGCCAAACAAAACTGTCGAAGAAACTAGGACAACTATAAATAATGGATGGGCGTACCACCAGGCGTGAGACGTAAAAAACTTTCCAGATCCCAAAAAATTCTGCTTCGCAATTGGCCCAGAAAAAATGAGGCAAGCAATCAAAAGCAATGACGCGTAAAAAGATCGAGACATTAACTTGTGTAATTCAACACCAACTCTTATACGTCGCATCAAAATCAAAGCAAGAAGGAAAAGGCCCAAATTGAAAAACTCAGTACGTGAGCCAGCTTCATTTCCTAAGAACAAAATCGGATGGGCGGTCGCCGCGATAGGAGCAAGAATTGGTTGATACTTATAGACCCAACTAGCACTTGTAAAGAAGTCCCAGGTCGAAGACTGCGTTAGATACGTATTCGAACCGCCAAAAAGTGGCACCGTTGCAAGATCAGCAATCTGAACTGCCAAAAAGTAAATCGGCAAGCTGAGCAAACCAAGCAACTTCAAGCCAAGGTATCTGCAAATGTGTAGTGTTCTTTTTTGTATTATCAGAAATGGGACCGACATCGCGGTGATTGAGTACCAGGTCGGATGATTTGTCATAACAATCGCGAGCCCCAGCAAAAAGCCGATAGCGGGCAAGACTGAGAGACCGCCTCGACGAAATTTGCTTTGCGTAAAGAAATCGCAGTGAAAAAAAGAGATTATTACAAGAAACAATCCCCAATATTGCTCAGCCTGACAATACCAATCATTGTGAATCGTATAAAGTACATGTGGACCAATAAGGGATATATCTAAAAACAGAAGCCTCCACTTAAAACCAAGGGTCCCCCACGACAAAATGACTAGATTTCCAATTGCCAGTGCAAGAAAAGTGACTGAAAAAAGTCTTATCGTAAAATTGGCTTCTATTGGGACAACGTAGTCAAAAAAAATAAATGGGGACTGAGTCTGGGAATACATTAATGTCGGCATTCGTTGACCTAGACCTTGAGTTTGATTCCAAATCGGGACAGCAAGTACCCGTTTAATGCCGGAAGGTAATCCGATGCCTGGTTCGCGGGTGCTGCGATATTCGCCACCGAGGTTTTGTTCGCTTTTATAACTTGACTCGTAATCGTCGGTTCCGCGGTAAGCAACTAAGAAGCAGGCGCTGAAACTTACGAAGAGCGCGATTAGTACAGAAGCAACCTGCGGATTAGCGAGAAGTTTTTTACGATCGAGAATGCTAAAAGATTAGATGTTTTCGTCGACGACGAGATGCGAGCCTCGCTACATGTCAGAATTAGCAAAAAATGAGATCTTGAACATTTCGATCAGGCAAATAGTCGCCGAAACGGGAAAGGCCCCGCTCTTTGGCGGGGCCTCTCAACCTTTAACTAAAGCACTTGGGGGAAG
>RGYU01000095.1 GCA_010031885.1 Chlamydiota bacterium
AAACAGGTTTTTTGTCGTTTTGTAAACCATTGGTTGTAAGTAAGTTAGGATTCCCTTACGAACCGAGATCATCTCCTAAAAACTCTTGATTTTTTAAATAATTTTATTTATGATTGTCGGATAGGACTATTGAGGAGTTTCATGAGTACAATCGGGCAACTTGAAAACCATTATATTCAGAACGCATTCTCAACTGAGCCCCCACGTAAAATCCAGAGATTAGATTCCGATTCCCCCTCTCCCCGTTTCGCGATATTTCACAAAACGAATCAACAAAATGAACCGGTTCCGGAACCACTCCCTATAAGTCCGCAAATGTTCAAAGAAATCATGTCTAAAGCCACTGCCAGTTTTCCCGACCGCATTTTAGAGCATCCCATGCCGTCAAAAGGTATCGGCGTACTCCCTTTTGAAGAAAAATTTGTTCTACTAAATGAAAAAAAACTGACCGCTAACACTCTTTTGTTATCTGCCGATATACATGAAGAGCTTCCTGTCCCAAAACTGATCCATTTTATCTGGTTTGGTAATGAACTCCCCTCTCATTTTAAACAAAGGGTAGGATTATGGGCCCAAAAACAGTCCTCTTTTGGTTACCAAACCATCCTTTGGACCGATAATTTGCAGCCCTCAAAAAGTTTTATGAGTTGGTGCAGAGCAAATCAAATAAACCTTATCCCTGCTTTAAGTGTTTTTTCTGAAAGTGATTTTGTTGGCACATTTCGTTTATTCATGAAAAACATGACCTCAGTTATGCCTAACTACGGATTAACATCAGATATCCTTCGTCTTGTGATTTTGAAACATCTGGGGGGTGTATATCTTGACTGCGATACTGAACGAGATCGGCTTACAGCATATTGCGATGTGGATGAGGATCCCTTTCGTAATCACACAAATCGGGATGCCTCAGAGGAAAACAGAGGACTAGTCTTGAAAATTGTGGAAGATCAAGGTGATCCAATCGTGTATAATAATGACATCATTTTTTCCAAGAGCGGGCATAATTTTATTGATAACCTTCTTGCCTCCATCGTAAAACAGCCAACATGGGATCATTTATGGAAGCAGCCCGAAAATACTGCTACTCTTGAGGCGAAGCCTTATCAAGTGGGCTATACCATGTGCCTCACTGGACCGAGCCTCATCAATAAAGTTTTTCAAAGCTGGATTCAAAAGCAACCTTGGTCTGCATTTCGCCTATCGTACAAAGGTCAAGATTTATCCTTAAGCTGGATAAAAGAAAAGGGTTGGTTTCACCCCGGCGATGTACACAATGTAGTTTCAAAAACTCTACTCAAACTTTATAGCACGCTGTTACTCGATTTTGAATGGAACCCGAGAACTTTTGATATACTGAAATATGACGAGGCTTTTCAATACCTGGAATTTGATCAAGAAATGCGTTTGGAGTTCTTAAGAATCGTCCTTCAAAAACACCCATCGATTGGTGCAATTGAGAATGTTTATGTATTTTCAGAAAAAGAGTACCGACTAATCAAGCAGATGACCGGTAAAGGGTTAGAGGTACCCAAGGCTCAAATCCAAGACGGAATCAAAGAGCCCTGCTTTGAAAACCCATTGCAAAAACTTGTACAATCCCATTTCCCCGAAAATGAGATGAGAGAAATGCTCAGATTTTTGCTTTCATTACTTAAACCAGAAGACTCTAAAATTAAATCTACGCTGTTTAGAGAGATTTTTACAAAAAGAAAGTATTTTTTGATAGAGAATGTTCTCCAATCTAAACCCGATTGGAAAAGCACATTTCTTCATTGTTTAAAGAGATTTTATTTAGAAAATTCTAAGTCCCCTTTTCCTTCGCTTGGCAAACCTATTCCGGAGGTGATTTTTAAAAATTTTTCCAAGGAAACAATAGATCTACTCAATAGCGATATGTCTTACGATCTAAACCCTATCCATTATTCCAAAAATCCCCCGCTTGCCCAGACTCTTATTGCGTACGGTTTAGCCCCTTCCTAGAAAACACCCTGACCCTGTGAAAAAAATTTTGCCCCCCTTACTTAACAGGCAAACCCCTCACGATTAGGTTGTTAAAGCGTATGAGCATGCAAAATAAAAAAGCTGGACAGTCAAAGAACACATTCAACATCAACTAGATAGCGATC
>RGYU01000096.1 GCA_010031885.1 Chlamydiota bacterium
GGAATTTGAACAGACTGAGGTTTTGGGCTTCAAAAATCTGCTTAGAGAGGAGGGGGTTTTCTTGAATATCTTGAAAATTAAACCCCTCTTCTTTTTTTAATTGTGCCAGATTCTCCATACAAATCAAAAAGCTGATCTGTTTTTGAAGGGTGTTGGGGGCTTTTTTGAGATTCTCACGTACCGAAAGGTTAGGGGAATAGGGGAATTGGAAAATTGCTATAAGATCCTTTATGAGGTACCGATCAAACCCCCCGTTCTTATGCAGTTCCCCAGAGGAATTTGTCGAATCATGAAACAATCTGCAAACATGTCCAAAATTTAACCGGCACAGAATGTGTCTGTTAGAAGCATAATTATCCAACGATGCCGGCCTGTAGGCAGATGAAAAAAAACCCTTTAGAGAGGGAGCTTTAGCTAGGAAAAGTGGTGTCCTGTTGGGCAAACTCCTGGCCAAGGGGGCTAAAGGGGGGATCATTTTATCCTCAACTGCTTTTAGAACTAAGGTAAAATTATAAAATTTTATACCAATTAGCGCAAGTGTGAATAAAAAATTAATTTGTCAAAAAAAGGGTTGGATTTTAGCTGTCTAGATATCAATAGGTTAAAAATAGAGTAGTAAAAATTTTACTTAAATAGTTGGTCAATAAGGGGGTAAGGAGAGATATATTTCCTTTTTTCCTAAAAAGGTATGTCTTTTAAGGGGATTAAAAAGTATAGTAGATGCCTATTACGGAGACTTGATGGGCTTTACTAGATTAAACTTGCATAAAAAAATTCTTGATAAATTGGAGAAGCTAGGTTTTTCTAGTCCTACCCCGATTCAAAATGAGGCGATCCCTCACATACTGGAGGGGAAAGATATCTTGGCTTGTGCTGATACCGGTACCGGTAAAACAGCCGCGTTTCTTTTGCCTACGATCCATATGCTCTTAGAAAAAAGCGAGGATACAACAGGACCTAAAGTTCTCATTTTGTCTCCTACAAGGGAACTTGCCGCCCAGATTGAAAAAGAGGTCATCCGGTTCTCCAGCGGTATGAACCATATCCGATCGGTTGTTGTTTTCGGCGGAGCCGGTTGGACCGAGCAGGTAAAAAAAGTTTCCAAACCCCATGATATTCTCGTAGCAACTCCGGGTCGTTTGATCGATCTAATGGAGAAAAAAAAGGTGGATCTCAGCCAAATCCAGGTTCTTATCATAGATGAAGCCGACAGGATGTTGGATATGGGATTTATCGAGCCGGTAAATTTGATCGCCTCTAATACCCATCCTGACCGACAGACTCTCCTTTTCTCAGCCACACTTAAGGGGCCCGTATTGAATCTTTGCAAAAATTTGACCATCGATCCGGTCAGAGTGGAGATCGAGAAGGAGAAAAAAGAGGTAGAGAACATCAAGGAGCATTTCTATTTCACAAATGACATAGCTCACAAGCATCGTGTTCTTTCAGAAATCTTGCAAAAAGAGAACGTTAACCAGGCCATCATCTTTGCTGCCACGAAAAGGTCTACTGAAGAGTTGTCTGAAAAACTGAATGAAGAGGGTTTTGAGGCCTCAGCTCTCCATGGAGATATGAAGCAACGTCAAAGAGACCGCACCTTGAAATACTTAAGAAATGGGGAAATCCGTATCTTGGTGGCGACCGATGTCGCAGCTAGAGGTATTGATGTCTCAACCATTACCCATGTAATCAACTTTGACCTGCCTAAACAGGTTGAGGATTATGTCCATCGCATAGGACGTACCGGCCGTGCAGGAGCGGAGGGAGAGGCGCACTCTTTTGCATCAAAAAGGGATAGGGCTATAGTTACTGATATTGAAAAGATCATGAATAAAACTTATGACATCTTTTTAGGTGATAAAAATCCGACTAGGGAGAAGAAGGGGAAAAATTTTTCCGAAGGGCGCGATAGACCGAAGTTTTCAAGAGAAAGAAAGTCCGAGTTTGGCGATCGTGAGAGAAGACCTTTTGGCGACAGAAAGTCCGAGTTTAGCGACCGTGAAAGAAGACCTTTTGGCGACAGAAAGTCCGAGTTTGGCGACCGTGAAAGAAGACCTTTTGGCGACAGAAAGTCCGAGTTTGGCGACCGTGAAAGAAGAC
>RGYU01000097.1 GCA_010031885.1 Chlamydiota bacterium
TTTTTTGTTTAATTTCTAATTTCTTTCTAATCTTTTCCTGTTTTTCAAACGAAAAAATTTTTAAAAGTTTGGAAAATCAAAAATGGTTATTGGGTCCAGATGCACTTGGAGAACCCTATACATGGTTTGAGGCTGCCGAATTTGTTTTAAATAATCCCGGAGCAGAGCGATCCTGGCGCTCAGGGACAAAACCAAATATTTTTTGCGATTTGATCTATACCGCTGAATGGGGACGAATTTGGTCGATGGGATTTTTTTACAATCTAGACACACTTTTTGTAAGAGATGTACTGGTTCCGAATTTTGACGAAAATGACTTTGTTTTAATCCCCTTTTGGTGGGGGGCCGAGTTTTTAAAGGGTAAAATTAATCTCCTACTGAAGCATGCAAAAAAA
Organism: Chlamydiota bacterium; assembly: GCA_010031885.1. Taxonomy (GTDB): domain Bacteria; phylum Chlamydiota; class Chlamydiia; order Chlamydiales; family RGXB01; genus RGXB01. The sequence continues at coordinate 396 of RGYU01000097.1, forward strand.
CCTGAAAATTTTTTCTTTTTGGCGAATTCCTTGGCTGATGCCAAAATGCTGAACGAGGAGATCGGCGTACAGGCTTTTGGAGTTTCTCATAATGCTTTCATAGACACAGATGTTTTTTATCCCAAAGAAGAACCTAAACTGTATGATGCCATTTATCTTGGGTGCTGTAGGTCGCAAAAACGACTGGAGTTGGGAAAAAATATTTTTTCAGAATCTATAGTCGTAACTCATGCGCCGGAGGGTTTATCCAATTTAGACGTACTTCCAAAAAAAACCATAATTTCGCCCCCCATCGAATCTTTTGCAAATACCATCAGTCAGGCACACTGCGGGGTAATTTTTTCGTCGAATGAGGGTGGGTGTTACGCTTCAACAGAATATTTGCTTTGTGGAATACCTGTAGTCAGTACCCACTCATTAGGTGGACGGGATGCTTACTATGATGATGTTACTGCAATTGTCGTAAACAGCGATCCCGATGAAATTTCTAAAGCGGTACAAGCAATAAAAGATAGAAGAATAGACCCTTTTGAAATTAGGAACAGAGCGATTTCGGTATCCGACAAGATGTTAAATACACTTGCTTACGATATTTTACAGCCAATTTTCACAAGGTATCAAGACCCCTGGGGTTTAAACCCAAGGGAATTTGTGAATAGAAAAATAAAGGATTCACAAAATAAATTCAGTAAAGGTAGAACTATTTTTCAGCCTGAAGGGGGGAAATACAACTCCTTAAGAAAAATTATCCAAGCTCAAAGATTAACAAATCCAAAAAAAATTCAATCGAGTACAAAACTAATCAAAAAAATAAAATTGATTGAAGCAAAAAGTTGACTTTCAATCTTTTAAAAAAATAAAAAAGGCGCTTATGAAACGAATCTTTTTGTTTATCTGTATTATTCTATATTCAGACTTAGAAATGAACGGTTTATCTGCACATATAGACTCCAAAAGAAAAAGAAATATTTATCTTGATTTGGGCGCTTTTATGGGGATACCCTGAATATGTTCGAGGTTATGGGGGTGGAACGAAGAGCACATAAAAATACTCCATGGGAAATTTATGCGTTTGAAGCTTGCCCGTTACTTGCTCACCAAACACAACTTGTTGTAGATAAATTAAACGGGTTGTCTTTGGACGAACCCGTTTCCTTCAAGGAGGTGCCTCGCATGCACAACCATGTTTTATTAGCCTATGAAAAAAATTTCCCCTGGTCAAGGCGACTAGGATTTTATTTTGAACAATTCGAGAAAATTTTGGTAAGGAGGATTTCAACAAAAGGCACTTACAAAAACATTTTGGAAAGCTCGATAGACAAAGTCCGGGAACAGATGTTGATAGCTCGTGCTCCAATTGAAGATACCAGGAATCGATACATGTCTTTTGCCGCAGGGGTAGGACCTGAAGATTCTTTTTTTGAGATGAAATGGCATCTTTCAAATTATATGAATGGAGGGGGGAATATTTGTGGAATAGATTACGGAACTCCAAGACATGTATTCCAGATACCGGTTATAAATCTCTCAAACTGGATAAAGAATTCTTTCACAAAAGAGGATTATATTTATGTTAAAATGGATATCGAAGGGATGGAATTTTCCCTTGTAGAGACTCTCTATTTATCCGGAGCACTTGATTATA
>RGYU01000098.1 GCA_010031885.1 Chlamydiota bacterium
AATGGCGTTATGTCCATCAAAAACAATGGGTAAAGTTCTTAAAAAAAAGGTTTTGTCAAAAAATGATAATTCTTTCGGTGACTCCTTTTAGAATTTGGGACAAAACCCTCACTTTTGAAGCTTACTATGCAACGAGGGCATGTACCATCCTGAACTAAATGGGCTAAGGGAAAACCTATCCTAGATTACTCCATCTCATGTAATGTCGGTTTTGAATGATTTGGCTAATTCCCCTTTTACATGGCTTAGGGCATTTAACTTTTCCTATCTGAAAAGGCCCTTATCGCCTACGCAGATCCCATTTTTACTCTCGGGATCAGAATGTTTTTAGCCGGGGCGATCCTTTTAGGGGGGCTCTCAATATTTGGTTCTAAATCGATTAAAATTTCATTAAAAGAGGCTATATCCGCCTTTATCCTCTCTTTGTTTAGCATCTATTTTAACAATCTTTTCGAGTACTTGACCTTAAAATATTTCTCCGCAGCCAAAACCTGCTTTTTCTACAGTATGTCCCCCTGTGTAAGCGTCCTATTCTCTTGCATCTTGTCCAACATTCACTTGAAAGAGAAGATGACAATCAAGAAATGGGTCGGCATGGTGACCGGTGTTGTCGGTTTTTTACCTGTATTGGCGATGCAAAACGGTCTTGAGGATCCGTTTAGGATGAATGCTCTTCTGTCTTGGCCCTCATTTGCATCTATTGCGGGCTCTTTTTGCGGAGTATACGGTTGGATTTTATTGAGATTTTTTCTCAAAGATCAACAAACTTGCCCGGTAAAAATGAATGCTTACAGCATGCTTTTTGGAGGCCTTCTTGCGCTCATCACCTCCTTTTTTATTGAGGGGAACCCCCTTCATCTATGGGAAAATATTGAGATAAAGCCGTACTTTGGGTGGATGATCCTTATGATCTTTATATCAAATATCATCTGCTACAATCTCTACGGCTATCTTTTGAAATGGTTTTCGGAAACCATGATCTCCTTTTTTGATCTTTTAAGTCCCCTATATGCCTCAATAAACGCCTACCTTTTCCTTGGGGTGCCACTCCATCCAATCATTTTAGTCAGCACCGTGCTTGTTTCGTTTGGACTGTTTATCGTTTACCGCATCGAGTTTAAACAGGGCTATATCCTGGCTTCCAAAACCCCTCAAACTGCCTCTTGATCCTTTCTAGTATCCCAATGACCTTTTCGGGGCTGTTAGTGAGTGTTAGAATTTCGACTTTTAATTGAAATATGTGAGCCCCCGGATCCATGAAACCGGTAATAGTATCCCGGGTACTTTGTTGCGATTTTTTTGCGAGGGGAGTTCGGTGGGTTTATTGCAGCGATAGAACTTTAGAGCTTCAACGGGAAGAAAGCCTTTCTTGAGCGTAATTTCGCCGCGTTTCTTGAAAGAGATGAGGGGGTATCATAGCCGGTCTGCCAACACTGAACAGGTTCATTCCGCAGTAGCCGATCCAGATGGGTGAGCCGAGCTCCTTTTGTAGGGTCTCCTTTGCAACCTGTTGTACCCGTGCGGCGTTGATCTCCCTTTTTTTTATAGTCGGTTCCAATATAGTGAAGGGCTGCCTGAGATGCCTGTAGACCAAACAACTAAGGCGGGTGCGATAACGCTCGTTTATGCGCTCTTTGATACTAGTTTTGACTTCGGGATTTAAAGAACACTCTGCATCTTGGCAAACGCGGAAATAGGCAGCATCAAAGAGTGGGAGCGATTCTTGAATCAGCTGTTCTACACTGGGTTGAAGTATAAATTTATCTATGGCCTCTTCGTACATAAGAATTGGATGCAAGGCGGGGGACTTTGAGACCAGCCACGCCACTCTTTTGCTAAGATCCTGTTCCCTCCATAGAGCCGTTAAAACTCTGGGGAGGTGCCCTTGATGTAGAAAATGCTCCACCGCCGGATCCGATAGACAAATTTCGCTTTTATCCTCTATTAAACGTTCATAGTTTTTAGGAATGGCGTAATCTTCTAAAAAACCCAGTACATTTTGATCT
>RGYU01000099.1 GCA_010031885.1 Chlamydiota bacterium
ACTTTTTAGAAAAAGCTAAATTAGAATCTGTTTTTAATAATCAAGTTGATGAAACAGCAGATTTACTTTTAAGAGTTTTTAAGCAAGATCTTTTAGGTCTTTATCTTTATGGATCGGCGACCCACAAAGGGATACAAAATTTTAGCGATATAGATCTGTTAGCTATCACAAAAAGAAAACTCACAAATAAGGAACATAAAACCCTTGTTGAAAAGCTGCTCCAAATATCTAAAGAACCAGGAAAAAGGGCGGGATTTTCTGTAGAATTGACCCTAATTGAAGATTCACAAGTTAATCCATGGCGTTACCCGCCCAAATTCTTTTTTCAGTTTGGCGAATGGATGCGTCAAGATTTTGAATCAAAAGTAAAAAATCCCACACATTCAGATGACATGCCCGATCTTGCAGTCCTTATTACACTCGTTCGCCTTTCAGGTAAAATCGTAAAAGGGCTGAGCCCAAAAAATGCCCTGCCAGAGGTCCCGTTCATGGATTTTATGAGCGCGCTTCATGATAAAGTCCCATCCTTAAGGAAAAAGTTAACTAGCGATACCCGAAATACCCTCTTAACGCTCGCAAGAATTTGGACGACCCTCAACACCGACTGCATCTGTTCAAAAATGGACTCTGCCGATTGGGCAATCGCTCATTTACCAAAAAGTATTGCCTGCTCTATGGAGAGAGCCAAAGCTATAACCTTAGGAACCGAAGAAAATAATTTTATTGACCTAGAACATCAGCTTAGCGCGCTAGTAGATTTTATGAGTGTCGCAATTGAGAAGCAGTATGAAGCTCTAAAAAAAGAAGTCAAAATAAATCGGAAAATTCTTCTCAAGTTCTAACCAGTACAATGCGAAATATAAATTCGCGCAAAAAAGATTGTTACTTTAAGTTTAAGGTGATTTGAAAACTTAACTTCTTTTGTGAGTTCTTTATTGTAATAATCTTTTTTATTTCTTATTCTTAATTAAATTATGCACGTCAGATTTCTTTCTTTTTTTCTCAGCTTGCCTTTGTTTATCTTTTGTGTGCCACCACCTATTGTTTTTATACATATTGGCAAAAAAATACCCCATTACTCTGAAGATGCTATACGACAAGCTAAATTTTTTAATCCTGACTCAAACATTTATTTTCTTCTCAACCAACAAGCCTACCTGGATGCTCCTTACTCGATTGAAGAAGCGGGCGCCTCTGCAGTTTTTTTAGAGAAATTACCTATTTCAAACCACCACAAAAAATTTCGATCTAATAAGCTTCTTGACTCCGAATATCAGGATGGATTTTGGACATACACCTCGGAAAGATTTTTTTATTTGGACTCTTTTATGGGGGAAAACAATTTAACAAATGTTTTTCATCTTGAATATGATAATATGCTCTACAAAAATCTATCCGAAATAATCCCCGTAATAGAAAAAAATTACCCCGGCTGCGCAGCAACATTTGGTTTTGATAAAATTGTAGTTCCAGGCTGCATCTATTTCGCCGACCACAAAGCTTCCTCAGATCTTGTAAAATTTTTTTCAAACTACGCTCATAAAGGCTGGATAGACATGACCGTTTTGGGTAAATATTGGGCGATTAACCCTAATAAAATGGCCCACCTTCCAACAATCCCCCCCCTTTACCCCAAATTTTTTCCCCTTGAAAACCTTAACCAAGAAACCAGTCGATTCGAAGATCTTTATTCAAGCCATTTTTACAAGTTTAAAGGGATATTTGACGCTGCAGCTATAGGGCAATATCTGGGGGGCCAAAACCCGGCGAATGGCCTCTGTTTTCAGGGTTATAAAAACCCCGTTTCTCTCATGAATCTAGAAAACTGCCAGTTTGAGTGGGGTGAAGATTCTACCCAAAAAAAAATACCTATTATGATTATTAATGGGGCTAGAATCCCCATCTATTCATTACATATTCACTCGAAAAATCTAGTCGCTTTTCGCTCTGACCTTGACTTAAGAATCTCGTTTAATTTTAGGCTGCCC
>RGYU01000100.1 GCA_010031885.1 Chlamydiota bacterium
AAACCAAAAGTTGGTAGCGATCACACCAACCCGCAATCGCATCCTCGCCCCATCGATAAGCTTTATATTTTGCATGGTCAAAAGGAAAATAACTCCAAGCATCACCATTTGGACTGTAGTCTTCTCGGACGGTTCCCCAAGCCCGTTCTGCCACATAAGGACCCCACCTCAACCAAGTTGGAGTATTACTTTCTCCTGAATGTTCTGCCATTCTTTTATGTTCTTGTAAATCAGCATTCGAAAAATCAAATTTTTTCTCGGGCATATCGAGTTGCTCCTAAAAGTGCAGTGTATTCATTGGTAATAATTTTCACAGGTATCAAGGACAGTAATTCGGAAAACCGTCCTTTATTCATAAATCCTTTCATAAAAAGGGAAGAAGAAAAAATAGGCAGCAGTTTGGGAGCGATTCCCCCACCGATAAAAAGGCCGCCATAAGCTAAAAACTTCAATGCTAAATTTCCTGATTCTAATCCATAGATATAAATAAACATTTCGACGGCACGCATGCAGACTGAGCATGCTTTTTTGACTGCCATTTGTGTAATAATTTTCGAACGGTTTTCTTTCTTCATTAACTCAGACACATCGGGATTTTCTTTTTCTTTACCTGTTTGAATTAAAAAATCGTATAATTCAACAAGTCCAGGTCCGGAAAGAATCCGTTCATAGGAGACGTGTCCGTATTTTTTCTTTAAATATTGCCACAATTCAATATGTTCCTCATTTACCGGACCAAAATCACAATGCCCTCCCTCGCAAGCAAACGGAAAATGTTCATGACCATCCCAAAAAAATCCTGCCTGACCCAATCCAGTCCCAGCCGCAATTAGCGCCATATTACCTAATGGCTGTGGTTTGCCCGGATTAAGAATTACTATTTCCTCTTTTTGTAAGCAAGACAGGCCCCATGCGGTGGCTTCTAAATCATTTAAAAGATGCACCTTAGGAATATTACAAGTGGTAGATACGTTTCTTGCATTAATATGCCAGGGTAAATTCGTAGCTTTACACTCATTATCACGAATCGCTCCGGCGACACCAAAACATGCGTGAGCTACAGAGGGCTGCTGTTTTAAAAACTCCTGTACAATTGTTTCTAAATTCGGATAATCCTGACTGGAGTATTTTTTCATAGAAAGAATATCTTTAGGATTCGTGGAATCAATTAACGAGAGATTGGTTTTTGTCCCTCCTATATCTCCAGCAAGAATCAACATATATACCCCTTCTTTTTGCTCATTGAAACAAATTATCCTTTTTTTGTTTAGTTAGATTAAAAAAATAAATTATTTTTCAAAAAACTCCCTAAAAAAAAGAAGAAGCAATTTTTCATTCCGCAAAAGAGTCATCACAGGATACACTCAAGAAAACCGCAAAACCCTAAGAGGAAATATGAATCATACAGAAGAGATAAACGCGAAAAAAAAAGCATTAGAGCTAGCTCTTGCTCAAATCGAAAAACAATTTGGGAAAGGGTCGATTATGACATTAGGAAAAGGCTCATCCTTAAAAGAAATAGAAGTCATTAAAACGGGCGCCATTTCTTTAGATGCGGCTTTAGGTATTGGAGGGGTGCCTAAAGGCCGAATTATTGAAATCTATGGTCCTGAATCCTCCGGAAAATCCACACTTGCAACACATATCGTCGCAAACGTACAAAAAACTGGAGGGATTGCCGCTTATATTGACGCCGAACATGCCTTAGATCCTGGTTATGCTGTAAAAATTGGTGTGAACTTAGAAGAGTTGATGATCTCACAACCCGATTCTGGTGAAGATGCGCTCAACATCGCAGAAATGCTTGCCAGATCGAATGCCGTAGATGTCATTATTGTAGACTCAGTAGCAGCTCTAGTTCCCAAAACAGAATTGGAAGGGGAAATTGGGGATTCATTTATGGGTCTGCAAGCGCGTATGATGTCACAAGCCCTAAGAAAACTGACATC